>JAVXWV010000462.1:0-8357 GCA_032230775.1 Mycobacterium sp.
CCGAAGGGTCTGCCCTGGGCGGCATGAACGATCGCGAGGAGGAAGAGTTCCTCCTTCTTTACGGCCCTAAGAAGGTACGCAGAGCCATCAAGGAACGCCGGGCGCGTGAGCAAGCGCAGAAGCGCAAGGCCCCTAACTGATTTCGCGATTCGGGCCGCCACCAACATCCCCACGGTGGCGGGCCGACTTGTGTTGGGTGTCTCGCCGGGTTGTCCTCGGGAAGTGCCGAAGCCGTGATCCAGGTGTTAGCGCGAGAGATACCGGGTATCGCAACGATCAGCGGGGCCTGCGAAGTCGGGTAGCGCTGTGGCCCCGTTAGGCGGTGGCCGGTGCTACCCCTGCGCGTTGAGGGAAACAGCGGCGTGGCTCGCCATCGCCGCTCCCTCCTGACCTGGGATACCGCCTCACATCGAGCGGGCATCGACGGTGCCGTGTTTCGAGGACTGTGTCGATGCTGCAACTTCGCCGTGACCTGCGTTCCTGCTAGGTGTAGACATTTACTGCTCCGTAGGGCCTGAGGGGATGTCCTGTCGCTTCGCGCCGAGGATGGATACTCGAGGGTTTGCTGAGCACACAAATTGGCAGAGGGTATTCCGCTACAAGGGGTATTGCGATGCAACAACAACATCCGGCAAATGAGAATCAATTCGCCGTTGTGCAGCCCAGCGGCGTTGGCTTCAAAGAGGGCATCGAGCAGGCATCGGCCGCCGACGGCCCCCAGCGGGTCGGCTGGTTCTGCTTCTACTTCGACGACGACCGCTGGGAGTGGTCGCCCCAGGTCGAGAAGACGCACGGCTACTTGCCGGGCACGGTCAACCCCACCACCGAATTGGTCCTGTCCCACAAGCATCCCGACGGTTACCGCCAGATCGCCGACACCCTCGATCTGATCCGCCACCCACCCGGTGGCGGGTCGAACGCCTGACTTCTCCATTTTACGTCGGTTTCAGCACCCCGATAGCCGGTCACCCGGTCTTGATCGGCGCGAAATCCGTTTTCGCACAAGGGAATATGGCTATCCAAACCCGTTGCAGCCCAGCGTTTTTGGGGTGTGCCTCACCGCTATGCGCCCAGAAGAGTTTGCTGGCTCACCCGGGGAGAGAAACGTCGTGACGTTCGTCAAGTCTATTCGGGGGTGGCCTTCGATATGTTTGGCGAGCGTGGGAAGCGTTGCCACACAATGTGTTTCGCCTGTCCGGCACGCACCAACGTTATTGCTGGGCGTCATGATTCGAGTAGTTGGCAGCGCATCGACCGGCCAAGGAGCTAGGCGATTCAGCGACGCTTTCGGTGCCGAGCAGACTGCGAAGTAGATGCGCGCGAAGTGCCTGGCGGGTTCTCAGTCCGCCGATACATTGCAGCAGTGCAACGAACGCTTCGTTGCGCGCGAACGCTGACCGGATCTCAGTGCACCCGACGAGGTAATCTTTCTGAGCACGCGGAACGCTTACGCCCCGTACTACGCGGACGCCAAGCCCAAGTATTAGAGCCGAGCAAGTTCTATGCTGAGTTTGCCAAGTCGTGGCAGCAGCGGCGCTTCCAATGCACTTGAGCCGCGCGACGACATCATCGACGTCTATAGGCTCCGGCGCGAACGCAACGTCGGCGCACAGGGGAACACCTCATGATCATCGCCATCGGCCTCTACCAGGGATTCACCGCGCTCGACGCAATCGGCCCCTACGAGGTACTCACTTATCTGCCCGGCGCAGAGATGGTCATCTGCGCCGAGCAGAAGGGCGTGGTCGACGACCATAACAACCTGGTGCACCTGCGCGTTGACGCGACGTTCGCCGATGTGCCGCGTCCGGACGTCCTGCTTGTGCCCGGCGGTCCCGTAGCGGGCCAGTACGCCGCAGACGGGCACCCGATCGTCGACTGGATCCGCCAGGCCCACCCGCACACCGCGTGGACAACCTCGGTATGCACCGGCGCACTGCTGCTCGGCGCCGCCGGGCTGCTCAACGGATTGCCCGCCACCACCCACTGGAGCGCCTACGACGCCCTTGCTTCATACGGCGCCCAACCAACCGAACAACGCGTGGTCACCGCTGGGCGAATCGTGACCGGCGCCGGCGTGTCCGCCGGCATCGACCTTGCCCTTACCCTCGCCGCGAAGATTGCCGGACCCGAAGTAGCCCAAACCATTCAGCTCGCTATCGAATACGATCCCCACCCCCCATTCGACACCGGCTCCCCGTCGAAAGCGCCGAAACCGATCTACGAAATGGCGGCTGCGGCCCTCGGCGACTGATGAGCAGCCGAGGAACTTACGGAACTGCCCCGCTGTGCAGCGAGAAACTACAGGCCGCCGCACCGTGAGGGCGCCAGGAACGGCGACCACGGTGGGCAATCCGCCGGTAAAGGCTGCGGAGGCGGGGGCGTATACGGCGGAGGAGGTGGAGGTGGAGGCCCAGCATCGTGCGGGACGCCGTGCCACGGGTACATCATGTTGGCGGCAATGTCGACGACACCCTCCGAGTTCCAGTACCAGTCGTGGCAGATATTCCAGTCCCAGGTAATGACTTGGCTACCCGGTATCAGGGGATCGCCTGGGCACCAGTGCGTGCAGCTGCCCACCGCGGCCGGGCAGTTCCCGCCTGAATAGCTAGGGCCAAAAGCGGGGTCGGCTTGAGCGGTGCCGCTGGCCAGACTTAGACCGGCCAGGCCCAAACCGCCAGATACCACGACAGCAGATGCGAACCGCGAAACTCGGTTCATGGTTCGTTCCTTTCGTCAAGCGCCACCCCGCTGGCGCAATTACTACATGTCGTCTGGATCGCTACCGATCCCAACAATCGTGGGAACCTCGCCCCGATTCCTGGATGTCCGTGCTCACGCCTTGGGACAGAAGATTCCGAGAATGTGCTCGCACTGCTCGCGGGTGCTGATAAGCGCCGGAGGTGGAGGTGGCGGCGGTGGAGGTGGCGTGTCTCCCTCGAAAATGTTTTGGGCGACATTGCCCTGACCGAAATAGACGTACCAATAGGTGTGACAGAGATTCGCGTCCCAAACCACTGGGTTCGTACGAAGATTGCCGGTCTGCACCGGGGGATCTCCTGGGCACCAACGACATGGGCCGGATGGGCTGTCCTCCGGACATCCGGGCCAGGAACCAAGCGGCACAGGAGCTTTGGGTTCAGCCTGGGCGGTACCTGCCCCCATCACACCCGCGACGCCGCCCCAGAGCAGCACGGTCGTTGATAGCCCCCCGATTAGTCGTTTCATGACGGTTTCCTTCGTTGCCGTCGGCCCGCGGCGGCCGGCCACATCAACGTTGCGACGGATGCCTTGGAGGATTCTTGGAAGTCCCCGGATGATTAGAGCCTCACGCGTCACGGTGATCTCCTCGTCGGTGCGTGGTGGAACTCCGACCCTTTCACCGCCGATGTGAACAAAGCTGGATACGGCTCGACGTGCTCAACGTCGAGGGCGGCTTCTGGGCGACCACGAGCGCCGCCGCGCGTTCCGAGCTGTTCCAGTGCTGTGTCGTGCTGTGCGATACCCGGCGACGCGACGTGGGTACGCCGTACACATTGCACATCGACGCGGCCGGTCCTACCGGCAGCGCTAGGCGCTAGCTTGGTCGACGAAGTTCCAGCTCCCCAAGGCGATGAAGTTCATGGTGCTGACCCAGATAGCCCCGCTCATCGAGCCCAAAGGCGGGCGACACGTCTACAGCTTCCGCCTGGAGGGAAGCCACGAGCGGTTCATCCAGTGACGAGCCGGCGCGGAGTCCCGTCCCGAAAACGTTCATTGACCACCTGTCACCCGTTAGGCTTCGCGAAGGCCAACCGATCATGACGACCGAGGGTGGGACATGATTCGCGAACTTCTTGCCGCAGCTGCGATCGCGGGCGCCGCCGTCAGCACGGCGCCTGCCGCCGTCGCCGACGACGGCAACCTGTACTTCGATAAGCCGGGGCACTACTCGACCGACGTGCCGGGCATGAACTACGACGCCCACCTCACCGCGCCGTGCGACAACATGGAGCTCTTCACATTCGGGCGCGGGCCTGGCGGCGAAGCCCTGCAATGCCGGTGGATCGAGAATCAGTGGCCCCCCGTCTACACCGGCTTCTGGGTGGCCACCTACGAGCTGTTCGGGGTTCAAAACATCGGCTCGCCATGCCCCAAGCCACAAGCGGCGGCCCAGGCCCCCGATGGGCGCCCACTGCTGTGCCTTGGGGACCAGGGTTGGCAGCCCGGGTTCTTCACCCGCGACGGCTTCTTCCCGCGGTAACCGCCGTTTCGTTGGTCTTTACCTGCGTAGCGTCGAACTCGGCGAGGTCCCGAACGTTTCCTTATAGGCAAGGCTGAACCGACCAGGATGGCCGAACCGCCATCGGTCGGCGATCGCCATCACCGTGTCAACGGACGGGTCAGCGGCCTGAAGATCGCGATGCGCCCGCTGCAGGCGCACCCGTCGCAGATACCCGAGCGGCGTGGCACCGAGATGGCGGCGAAATTTGTACTGAACAGTGCGGGGGGTGACGCCAATCGCCGCCGCGATGTCGGTCAATCGGATGTCGAGGTGGGCGTTGTCGTCGATGAACGCGATTGCCCGGCGCAACGTCTGAGGTTGCGCGGCAAACGTTTCGGCATTGTTTCGCATTAGCCCGTCGGATACCCGACAACCGAGATTCCAAAACCGCCCTCGTCGCCGATCTCTGTCCTGACACCATTTGCCTATGACCGATCGCATCGAAGTCCAGCGCACCATCGCCGCACCGTCGGCAGACATCTTCGCCGTCCTATGCGACCCGCAGGGCCACGTCGCAATCGACGCCACCGGCATGCTGCAGGACGCAGATGGCGATCCCGTCGGCGCCGTCGGCGACAGCTTCGTCGTGCACATGGACCGCGAGTCGCTCAACGACTTTCCGCTCGGCAAGTACGACGTCACCGTCACTATTCGCGAGTTCGACAAGGACCGGCTGATCGCCTGGACCATCCTCGGCCAGATAAAGCCGGACATCGGGCACATCTACGGCTACCGTCTCGAGCCTGGCGATGGCGGCACACTGGTCACGTCGTTCTACGACTGGTCCGACATCGACCAGCACTGGCGCGACGCCAATATCTTTCCGATCGTCTCCGAGCTCGCGCTCCGCGCCACGTTGGGCATCCTCGAGCGCACCGTGCGCCGCGGATATCCCCACGGCTGAACCGGCGTCAACCCTAAGTTGACGAATCAATGCCGTCAACCTAGGGTTGACGGCATGACCGAGCCAGCGAAGATCGCCTACCCCGTCCGCCTCGACGACCTCATCGGTGTCATCAAGCAGGTGCACACCGAACCGCTGGATCAACTGACCGACGCCGTGCTGGCGGCCGAGACCCTCGACGAGGTCGCCGACCGTCTGATCGGCCACTTCGTCGACCAGGCCCGCAGGTCCGGGGCGTCGTGGACCGAGATCGGCAAGTGCATGGGTGTCACCAAGCAGGCAGCGCAGAAGCGGTTCGTACCGAAAATTGAGGCAGCGCTCGACCCGGAAGCCGGCTTCGGGCGGTTCACCCCGCGGGCCCGCAACGTCGTGGTGGTGGCGCAGAACAGGGCACACGACGCAGGCAATGCCGAGATTGGGCCCGACCATTTGCTTCTCGGCCTGTTTGCCGATCCCGGTGGCCTGGCCGCCAAGCTGCTCGCCGGCCAGGGCATCGATGCCGGCGCCGTGAACAAGGCCGTCACGCTGCCCCCACGCGTTGCCGACTTACCCGCGCTGGTTCCGTTCAATGGTCCGGCGAAGAAGGCGCTGGAACTGACGTTCCGCCATGCACTTCGGCTGGGCCACAACTACATCGGCACCGAACACATCCTGCTGGCGATGTACGAGGCCGAAGACGACGACGGCACGCTCCACCAGCTGGGTGTGGACAAGGACCGCTTCGAGCGCGAACTGGTCGCGGCACTCGAGTCAATCTCGAAAGGCTGATCTCACATCCACCGCCACCGCAACGTCTTCATGCTGTGAAGGTGCAACCGTTCGAGGACGTGGTGGCCGAGCACGGTGCGACCGTGCTGCGGGTCTGCCGTGCGGTCGTCGGCCCCGTCGATGCCGAAGACGCCTGGTCCGAGACCTTCCTTTCGGCGCTACGCGCCTATCCAGACCTGCCCGCCGACGCCAATGTCGAGGCCTGGCTCGTCACAATCGCCCACCGCCGCGCCGTCGACGTCGGACGTGCCCGCTCACGTCGCCCCGTACCCACCGAGACCCTGCCCGAGCGCCCCGCCACACACGCCGACCCTGCTGCGCGTGATCCCGACCTGTGGAACGCGCTGCAGCGACTGCCCACCAAACAACGCCAGGCGCTGGCCTACCACCACATCGCCGGCCTGCCCTTCACCGACATCGCCGAACTGCTCGGCAACTCACCCGACGCCGCGCGCCGCGCCGCCGCCGACGGACTCAAGACACTACGCAAGCACTATCGTAAGGACGAAACCACATGAATACCAACATCTTTGACGATCTTGGCACGGATGAGGCGGCCGCCCTCACCCGGCTGCACCGCCGGTTGGTGCACGACGCAGACGGCGCCGACATGCTCGACGTCGCCTACCGCACCGTCGACTCCCCGGTCGGCACACTCCTGCTGGCGGCCACCACCGCAGGACTCGTCCGGGTCGCTTATGACATCGAAGGCCACGACGCTGTGTTGGCCGCGCTGGCAGACCGAATCAGCCCGCGGGTGCTACGCGCCCCCGCACGGCTGGACAGCGTCGCCCGGCAGATCGACGAGTACTTCGCCAAGCGCCGCACCGTATTTGAGGTGCCCGTCGACCTCCGACTCACGGAGGGTTTCCGCCGCAACGTCATCGAGCATCTGCGTGACATCGGCTACGGCCGCCGGGAAAGCTACGCAGCGGTGGCCGCCGCCATCGGACATCCCCGCGCGGTGCGCGCCGTCGGCACCGCCTGCGCCCATAACCCGCTGCCGGTCGTCATCCCCTGCCACCGCGTCGTGCGCTCCGACGGGTCGACGGGCCAATATGTCGGCGGGCCGCTGGCCAAGTCGACGCTGCTGGACCTTGAGGCCGCCTGAAAAGGGAATGAAAACGCTTGCGCAGCGGTACAACAGACACATGAAACTCAACGACGCCGCCCGCGCGCTCATCGGAGATGGCACCGACGCCACGCTGGTCACGCTCAACCCCGACGGCAGCCCTCAGGTGACCGTCGTGTGGATGGCACTGGAATCCACGCCCGACGGCGATGAACTGGTCTCGGCCCACTTGACCGAATACCAGAAGACCCGCAACATTCGGCGTGACCCGCGGGTGGCCATCACCATCCTGTCCGCCAAGCACCAAGGACAGCAGACCCCCTACCTGGCGATCACCGGAACGGCCCGCATCGAGGAAGGCGGCGCTCCCGCGCTTCTCAAGAAACTGGCCAAAGTGATGCTGGGCTCCGATGAGCACTTCCCGCCGGCCAATTCGCCGGAAGGGTTGCTCACCCGCGTCCGGATCGAGAAGGTCGGCGGCATGGGCCCCTGGGCGTCCTGACGCTGGAACCGGCTGTAACACGTTTCAGTTTGTGCCATCATTCCTGGCATGCGTCGCTGGTTCGTGCTCCTAGTCGCCACACTGGCCGCCACCGCAGGCCTTACGGCCTCGCCTGCCTCGGCGGAGGGCACGCCGATCGGCAATCTCAACGACACGCTGCGCGTCAACTTCAAGGGCATCGTCGCCGACGTGACCGTCCACGACGTGGTGCCAGTCGATCCGCCGCCTCCCGGCTACGTCGCAAACGGATCGCCGCGGTGGATCAACCAAGGTGGACCGTGGAAGGCACTGGTCACCATCCACACGATCCAGGCACCCAATCCCTACGCGATGGCCCTTGCGTTCACGTTCAGCGGCGTGACCCCATACGCCGACGCATACGTCTCCAAGCACACCGACGCGCCCGACTCCCTGGAACACTTGCTGCGGAATGCGCCACCAGGGGCAACGATCGACGGAGCCGTCTACTGGCAGGTCTATCGCGCCCTGGTCACCAACGTGGTGCTGCTCAACCCGCAGACCGGCGAGCACCTGGCCCAGTGGAACATTTGGCAGCCGGGAGCGCCGCTACCGTAGGGCGGTGGCCATTGTCGTCGCCGCGGCCGACGAGGCCGACCTGCCCGAGCTTGCCGACGTCGCCGCGCGCACGTTTCCGTTGGCCTGTCCCCCCTCGGTGACAGCGAAGAACATCGCCGCGTTAATCGACGAGCCCCTGTCGCAGGCGCGGTTCCGCGATTACCTGGCCGATCCCGATCGCGCGGGGCTGGCCGCGCGCGACGACGGTCGAATCGTTGGCTATGTCATGCTGATCCGCGGCCTTCCCGACGACGACGATGTGCAAAAGGCC
>JAVXWV010000482.1:0-2988 GCA_032230775.1 Mycobacterium sp.
TTGGTGAAGTTGTCGGGGTAGGCATCAACGCCGAAGACCGTGGCCTGCGGTCGGGCGACCGCCGCGTCCAGCAGACCGTAGTCGCTGACGGTTAGAGCCGACCCGACGGCGGTCGCGCCGACGGTCAATACGTCATCGCGATCGAGGTATTCCGTCACGCCAAGCGGCGGTTCAGTTCCGCTGAGCGTTCCGCCTTCGCCGCAATGGCCAATTCGTCGGGCCGCGGATCACGTACTGCGATCTAGGTTTTCGAGTGGAGTGCGCGTGCTCGGGCGGCTCGCACCACCAGTGCCGGATCCGGGTGGGTGGACTGGGCCCGCCAGCAGATCACACCGTCCGGCCGGATGAGTAGGCCCGCCGCAGCCGGCTCGGGAAAGATCCTGTCCCATGTTTGGCGGTCGGCGATTTCTTGGCGGCCGATCTCACGCAGCCGCACGCCAGAGACCGGATCAGTTCGCAGTGTGGAGGCGTAGGCGCTGGCGTCGGGGGCAAGGAAGGTGAACGCGCCCGGATCCAGCAGGTCCAGCGTGCTCGAAGTGGCCCCTTTTAGTGGAATGTGGGGGGCGCGGGTGCCGGGCTGTCCGCTCGGTTGCGCCGGGTCTTCTATGGGCAGTTCGGGATCGAAGCCTACGGCCGTCGCCATGGGGTAGCGGAATCCCAGTGTGATCGGATTGGGGTCGAACTGGTCGAACTGCCGGAAGAATTCGCCGATCCCGTCCCCGGCACGCAGCATGACGTGTTTGAGAGTGAACTCGGTGATCGGTTGTCGCTCGGACTCGTAGGTGTCGAGCAGGGCGTCTCCGGCGTCTCCCGAACAGACCGCGCCGAGCTTCCAGGCGAGATTGTGCGCATCGGCGATTCCGGTGTTGCCGCCGAATCCACCGTAGGGCGGCATGAGATGCGCTGCGTCGCCGACCAGGAAGATGCGGCCCCTGCGGTAGCGGTCGGCGATGAAGGCCCCCGGTACTCCAGGTCGTCGCGCTGTGGACAGTTACATCGAGGTCGGCTACACCGACCAACGAACGAATCATTGGAATCGCCTCGGTGGCAACCGAATTCGGATCAATCGAGTCCAGGCCCGTTCTGGGAGTCAGGGCGAACCAGTTGTGGTCGCGAGCTTCGCTGCGGACGAACAACAGGGCGCCCTCGGCCGGTGCGACCATTGCGCTGATCCGACGTCCCCGCAGCGCGGGCTCAAGATCCGCGTCGAACAAGACGCTCAGGCCTCGTCCCGGAACCGGTTGGCCGCGGCGGCCGATGCCCAGGCCGGCCCGGATCGTGCCCCTGGCACCGTCGGCGGCAACCAAGTATCGGGCGGTGATCCGACTCGGTGGCACTGCCGGCCTGCGGGTGCCGACAATGGATGGAGACCACACCACGTCTGCGGTGACGGCGGACTCGTGCTGCTCGATGTTGACAACTGTGCAGCCATAGAACAGCTGCGCACCGAACTCGGCGCTGCGTTGCAACAGAATGGGTTCCATTCGGTCCTGGTCGCATGCGTAATGTGTGGTGGGGCTCAGCCGGTTCTGGCGGGCCAGTGCGAGCGGTAGATGTACCCGCTCGTACTCACCGCAGAGGCGATCGCCGATCGCAACACCGAAATGGTTCTCGCCCGCGGCGCGTACCGCTTCTTCGATTCCGGCCGACCGATACAACTCCATCGTTCGGGCGCTGACGCCGCGCAACTTTGGATGGCTCGAGGTCGAGGCGTGCCGCTCCACCACCCACACACGTAATCCCTGCTGCGCCAGAAACATTGACGCCGCCAATCCGACGAGGCCGCCGCCGACGACGAGAACGTCACAATCGCACGCATCGACCGTCAATTCCGACATTGTTTGATCAGCCACCATTCGGAGGGGTGGCATCGGTCATGGTGCCGACCAACAGGCATGGCGCGTTTGATCGGTTGCTCCAGGCGTGGTTGGTGCCGCGGATGATGACGGTGTCGCCGGGCCGCATCAGCACCTCATCGGTGTCGGTGACCAGAAAGATTTCGCCGCGGACGCAGGTGAGACAGTCGAGGGTGTCCGTCCGGTGCATGCTCGGATGGCGGGCGAGATCGGTTTGGCTGGGCTGGTGCTTCTGATGCACCTCAAGGTTGAGATCGGCCAGGACGCGGCGGTGCTCGGCGGCGTCGGGGTCGTCCGGCGGGATTTCCAGTGCCCGGCAAATCATGCCGTTGGGGAAGGGTTCGCGACTGGCGCCGAGACCCTCCGTCTGCGATCGGTCGCCGTCAATGCTGTTGTCCACCGGGGTCTCTTGGGTTGCCCACAGCGTGGCGCGCCAGTAGAACCCCTCGCGGGATTGCACGTTGGTCAGTCCGCGTTGTACGACCGCCGAGCGGCCCTGGGGGTCGGGGCCGACAACGAATCGGTTGGCGGGGGTGGTCATGGCGGTACTTCCTTTCGTTTAGCTTTCAGTTGGACCGTGGAGCAGCTTGCGCGCCTTACGAATTCAGCGCTTCATTCCGGGTGCGTCGGCGGGGACGTCATAGAACTTCAGCGTGAACGAGACTGCCGTGTACATCCCCATCAGGACGGTGATGTCGGTGATGCGCTCATGACCGAGGACCTCGACCGCGCGGTCGTAGAGGCTCCGGGGGATGTAGCGGCCAGCGGCAAGCGCCGTGGCCAGCTCATAGACGGTCTGCTCCCGCTGATCTTCCAGACGTGTGGGCTGGCCGCAGAGCAAGGCATCTACGACCTCGCGCGAGATGCCCAGCTCGATCGCGACCCGGTTGTGCGCGTTTATCGGAAACGGCGCGTGCCACTTGCCGAGAATGACGCAGACGGCGATCTCCCGCTCGCGCTGGGTGAGCGAGTGATTCGGTGGATGAAAATGTTCCGCCAGCGGCGCCACCGCCTTGGCGAGGTCCGTATTGTCGACCCAGATCTTCGCCGGGCCTTGTAGCTCGCCCCCCTCTGCCGTTGCGAGGATCCGAAAGCCCTCCTGCTGCTTCGGAGTCATCTGGTCATATGGCGT
>JAVXWV010000551.1:0-5000 GCA_032230775.1 Mycobacterium sp.
GAGCGCGTTCAGTACGTCGGCCGACTGGCCGAGGAGATCGTCGGTAAGTACGGCAACCCGGCCGAACCGGACACCGCCGAGCTGCTGAAGTGGCTCGACAGTCAGACGAAGCGGAATCTGGTCATTACATTCGGTGGAGGTGTGAACGAGGTTATGCGAGAGATGATTGCCGCCTCCGGACTGAAGGTGCCGAGGGTGCCGCGGTGACCGCCGTCGACGACATTCAGGCCGCCGCCGAGCGGGTCAAGGCCGACGGCAAGAGCAAGCCACGGGCTGGTCGCCATCCGGTCAACCAGCCGATGGTCGATCACTGGCTCGACGCGATGGGCGACAAGAACCCCATCTACGTTGACGAGGGCGCCGCGAAGACTGCTGGTCACCCTGGCATCGTCGCTCCGCCTGCGATGATCCAGGTCTGGACGATGTTCGGCCTCAGCGGATCTCGCCCGGATGACGACCCGCTGGGCAAGATCATGGAACTGTTCGACGATGCGGGCTACATCGGTGTCGTCGCAACCAACTGTGAGCAGACCTACCACCGTTACCTGCGGCCCGGTGAGGAAGTCAGCGTTGCTGCCGAGCTGACCGACGTCGTCGGACCGAAGCGAACCGCGCTTGGTGAGAGTTTCTTCATCACGCAGAAGATCACCTGGACGGTCGGTGATGACGTAGAGGATCCGGTCGCCGAGATGATGTGGCGCATCATGAAGTTCAGGCCCGCCGATCAAGACACTGCTGCTTCGCCTGTCCCTGACGATCTCGACGCCGCCTCGATGATGCGGCCCGCGTCGTCGCGAGATACGAAGTTCTTCTGGGACGGTGTCAACGCCCACCAACTACGCATCCAGAAGCGCTCAGATGGTTCGCTGCAGCATCCTCCGGTGCCCGCGTTATGGCAGGACAAAGATGTCTCGGTTGAGTACGTCGTGGCCAGTGGAAAGGGCACGGTGTTCAGCTTCGTCGTGCACCACGCCCCGAAGGTGCCGGGCCGCACGTTGCCGTTCGTGATCGCGCTAGTCGAACTCGAAGAGGGCGTTCGGATGCTTGGCGAGCTTCGCAACGTCGACCCCGCCACCGTGGAGATCGGAATGCATGTGCGCGCAACGTATATCGACTTCCCCGAAGGTGATTCGGGCCCGGCGTGGACGCTGTACGCATGGGAGCCCAGCGAGGAGGCGGGAGCATGAGTGCACCAGCAATCGAAGCCGGCACCAAACTGCCCGAGCTGTCGCTGTACGGCGACCCGACGTTCATTGTGTCGACCGCGATCGCAACGCGCGACTACCAGGACGTCCACCACGATCGCGACAAGGCGCAGGCCAAGGGGTCGAAGGACATCTTCGTCAACATCCTCACCGACACCGGTTTGGTGCAGCGCTACATCACCGACTGGGCGGGACCCAACGCGGTCATCAAGTCGATTTCCCTTCGACTCGGAGTGCCGTGGTACGCGTACGACACCGTCATCTTCAGGGGTGAAGTGACGGCGGTCGAGGACGGGTTGATCACACTGAACATCGTTGGCAGCAACAGTCTTGGCGATCACGTCATCGCGACCGCGACGTTGACCATCGGGGGTGCCTGATGCCGGGTGAGCTGTCCGGTAAGGCGGCCATCGCCGGAATCGGCGCGACCGACTTCTCCAAGAACTCCGGCCGCAGCGAGTTACGGCTGGCCTCCGAGGCGGTGCTGGATGCGCTCGACGATGCCGGGCTCACCCCCGCCGACGTGGACGGCATGGTCACGTTCACGATGGACTCCAACACCGAGGTCGCGATCGCGAGGGCGACGGGCATCGGAGATCTAAAGTTCTTCTCCAAAATCCACCATGGCGGTGGCGCGGCGTGCGCCACGATCCAGCAGGCCGCGATCGCGGTGGCGACCGGCGTCGCGGAATGCGTAGTCGCGTATCGGGCGTTCAACGAGCGCTCGGGCCAACGGTTCGGCCAGGTGCAGCTGCGCCTGGTGGAGAACGCCGACTCGACAGGGGTGGACAACTCGTTCTCCTATCCGCACGGCCTTTCGACGCCGGCGGCGCAGGTCGCGATGATCGCCAAGCGGTACATGCACCTTTCCGGCGCGACGAGCAAGGACTTCGGCGCGGTTTCGGTGGCCGACCGCAAACATGCGGCCAAGAACCCGAAGGCCTACTTCTACGAAAAGCCGATCACCATTGACGACCACCAGAATTCGCGGTGGATCGCCGAACCGCTCCGGTTGCTCGACTGCTGCCAGGAGACCGACGGCGCCGTCGCAATCGTCGTGACGTCGCCAGAGCGGGCCAAGGATCTCAAGCACCGGCCCGCCGTCATCGAGGCAGCCTCGCAGGGGTCAAGCCCCAACCAGTACTCCATGGTCAGCTACTACCGGCCGGAGCTGGGCCTGCCCGAAATGGGTCTGGTCGGCAAGCAGTTGTGGTCGCAGTCCGGCCTCAAGCCCACCGACATCCAGACCGCGATCCTCTACGACCACTTCACGCCCTTCACTCTGATTCAGTTGGAGGAGTTGGGGTTCTGCGGCCAGGGCGAGGCGAAGGACTACGTCGCGGACGGAGCCATCGAGATTGGCGGAAGGCTGCCGATCAACACGCACGGTGGTCAACTGGGTGAGGCCTACATCCACGGGATGAACGGCATCGCCGAAGGTGTGCGCCAGCTTCGTGGGACGTCGGTCAACCCAGTGCCCGATGTCGAACACGTGCTCGTGACCGCGGGCACCGGCGTGCCGACGTCCGGTTTGATACTGGGTTAGCGGCCCGCGGGATGCGCGCAGCGAGAACTAAGCCGGAATCAGTTCCACGCCGGCCAGTGCCACCGCGTCATCGCGTTCTGGCGCCGTGACCACGGCTTGGTAGCCGTCGCCCTCTTTCCAGACGCTGGCTTTCAGCGTCTCGCCGGGGAACACCACACCGGCGAACCGGGCGCCGTAGCTGCCGACCCGCGCAGTGTCACCGTCGAACAGGTTGTCCACCATGGCCTTGCAGGTCATGCCGTACGTGCACAGCCCGTGCAGGATCGGACGAGGAAATCCAGCTGCCGCTGCGAAATCCGGGTCTGAGTGCAGCGGATTGCGGTCGCCGCACATCCGGTACAGCAGCGCCTGCTGCGGCGACACCGCTATGGACAGTTCAAAGTCAGGTGCACGCTCGGGCGGTTCGGATGACGTCGACGGACCGCGCTCACCACCGAAGCCGCCTTCGCCGCGCGCGAAGATCGACCGCTTCTGTGTCCACAGCAGCGTGCCGTCGGGCGCGGTCACCGTCGTCTCCGACCAGATGACCGCTGCCTTGCCCTTGTCCCAGATGTCGGTGAACCTGGTGACCGCGATACCGGTCCCCGACGGCGGCACGGGACCGGGCACCGAGACCGCCTCGCTGGCGTGCAGCACCCTGGAGAGCTCGATGTCGATGCCGGGAAAGTTCACCGTCGGCGCCTTCGTCATGTGAAAACTCTGCGCGACATTGCCGAACGTCGGCAGCACCTGTGGGGTTTCGTCGGTGAGGTAGCGCAGCTCCCGCTTGTCCATCGGGTCCTTACCCGCACCGAGCCCAAGGTGGTACAGCTGGATGTCGCTACTGGTCCAAGAGAATTCGGCAGGTTCGAGTTCGGCGGCCAGCGCCTCGTCCACATTGATCGGCATTAGCTCTTCCCCGCGATGTGCAGCGCCGCCAGATAGCCGAACGTCATCGCCGGACCGATCGTCCCGCCGGGCCCCGGATATGTGTGACCCATCACCGGGGCGCTGACGTTGCCAGCGGCGTACAAGCCGTCGATCACCGAACCGTCGTCCCGTAGCGCGCGGCCGTCGACGTCGGTGCGGATGCCACCCTTCGTGCCAAGGTCGCCGGGCACCATCTTGGCCGCGGAGTAGGGTCCGTGGCTGCTCTCGCCGAGGTTCGGGTTCGGCTTGTTGGTCGGGTCGCCGTAATAGCGGTCGTAGGCGCTCACGCCGCGCTTGAAGTCCTCGTCGGTGCCCGAGCGGGCGAAGCCGTTGAATCGTTGCACCGTCGCCTTCAACGCGTCGACGGGCAGGCCGGCCTTGGCGGCCAGTTCCTCCAGCGTGTCGGCCGTCACGATAACGCCGGATTCCAGCCATTTCTTCGGAATGCGTTGTCCCGGTTGCAGTCCCGCGAAGATGTAGCGATCGCGGTACTGCTGGTCGAACACCAGCCAGGCCGGGATGTTCTCGCCAGGGCCGGGACCCTGCCCGTGTTCGCCGCCGTACATGTGGTGACCGGCTTCGACGTAGGGCATTGACTCGTTCATGAACCGCTTTCCGGCCATGTTGACGATGATCGCTCCGGGGGAGTTCCGCTCCGACAGCGCGATCCACGGCGCGCCCTCCAGCGGCACCGTCGGGATCCACCACGCGTCCTCCATGATGTCCAGCGCGGCGCCCAGCTTCTCGGCGGCGATGATGCCGTCGCCGGTGTTGGCCGTGGCACCGACCGTCCACTCCGTGGTGATCGGTGCGCGCTGATACTTCACCCGCATCTGCTCGTTGTGCTCGAACCCGCCCGCGCCGAGGATGACGCCGCGCCGTGCCTTAATCAGTTGCGGCTCAGCCGATTCGGAGTCGCGCGCCTCGCGTACATAGATGCCGCGTACCACACCGTCCTCCACGTAGAGGTCTGTCAGTGCGGTGTTGAGCAGCACCGGGACGCCCGCCTTCTGCAGGCCGATCCGGAGCGGGGCGATCAACGCCCGGCCCATGCCGACCAGGTTCTTGCCGGTGACCTTGCCCCACGTCGCCCGTATGCCGACCTTGAGGCTGCGCAAGACTCCGCGCGGGTGGCGCTTGAGCTGGTTGAGCCGGACGTAGTCCTGTTGCATGACGACCATGTTCATCGGAACCTTGCCGTACGCAGGCTCGAGGCCGGGCAGATCGGCTCCGAGCTTGTTGGCGTTGAACGGCTTCGGCTCGATCGACCGACCTCCAGCGCGACCGCCTGGGGACTCTGGGTAGTAGTCCGAGTAGCCGGGGACCCAGCACATCTTCAG
>JAVXWV010000436.1:0-2924 GCA_032230775.1 Mycobacterium sp.
TGATGATCAGCCGGTTCCGCGACGAGTTGGCCGAAGGGGCGAGCCGCGACGACGCCCTCGTGCGGACGATGACGTCGGCGGGCCGCACCGTGATGTTCTCGGCCACGACCGTAGCCCTTTCGATGGCGGTTCTTGTGCTGTTCCCGATGCACTTCCTGAAGTCGTTCGCATACGCCGGTGTCGCGACCGTCGCCTTCGCGGCGGCCGCTGCGATCGTGGTGACACCCGCCGCACTCATTCTGCTCGGCGATCGCCTGGACGCGTTCGACGTGCGCAGGCTCGCCCGCCGCATACTCGGCCGCCCCGAACCTCAACCCGTGCCCGTCGAGCGAAGATTCTGGTACCGCTCCGCGAGTTGCGTTATGCACAAGGCAGTTCCGCTCGGGCTCGCGGTTGTTGCATTGTTGATTCTGCTCGGCGCGCCGTTCCTGAGCGTGCGCTGGGGATTCCCCGACGACCGCGTGCTGCCGAAATCGGCCTCGGCTCGTCAGGTCGGCGACCAGCTGCGCCGCGACTTCGTCAACAACTCCGACGCCGCGGTGACCGTCGTCGTACCAGACACCAACGGCGTCGGCGCGTCCGACATCGACAGGTACGCAGCCGACCTGTCACGCGTGATCGACGTGTCAGCGGTGTCGGCCCCGACGGGAACATTTGACGACGGCAACCGAACTGGTCCGCCGTCGGCGCCTGCCGGACAGATCCCCGGCAGCGCATTCCTCACCGTCGAGAGCTCGGCTCCGCTGTTCTCCGACCAGTCGGAAACTCAACTCGATCGCCTGCATGAGGTGGCAGGCCCCGCAGGCAGACACGTCGACATGACCGGAACCGCCCAGACCAACCGCGACAGCGTCGACGCGATCACCACCCGGCTGACGCTGGTGCTCGGACTCATCGCCGTCATCATGTTCGTGCTTCTGTTCCTGCTGACAGGCAGCATCGTGATGCCACTGAAAGCGTTGGCGCTCAACATCCTTTCGCTGACCGCAGCGTTCGGTGCAATGGTGTGGATCTTCCAGGACGGCCATCTCGGTGCCCTGGGCACAACGCCGACCGGGACATTGGTGGCCAACATTCCGGTGCTGTTGTTCTGTATCGCGTTCGGCCTGTCGATGGACTACGAGGTATTCCTTGTCGCGCGGGTCCGGGAGTTCTGGCTGGCGTCGGGCAGGACGCGGGCCGACAGCGACGAGAGCGTGGCCCGCGGCATCGCCCACACCGGACGGATCATCACCGCCGCCGCGCTCATCATGTCGATCTCCTTCGCCGCGTTGATCGCCGCCCAGGTCACGGTCATGCGAATGTTTGGACTCGGCCTGACGCTGGCGATCCTCGTCGACGCGACACTGGTGCGGATGGTGCTCGTGCCCGCCTTCATGCACGTTATGGGCCAATGGATTTGGTGGGCGCCCCGGTGGCTGGTCTCGGTGCACCGGCGTCTCGGTTTCAACGAAGGCCCACCGAGCAAGGAACAGGAACCACACAGCGGGGAGATCGAACCGTCCAGTCCCAGGCATCGTGTCTAGTAAGTGAGCGTTATTGCAGGCGTACATGGAGTTGTTCCGCCCAACCGGTACACCCAAGAGGAAGTCACCGACTGGTTCCTCAAGGCGCCCGGCTTCTCCGAAAACGAAAAGCTCGTGCGCAGCCTGCACGCCAACGCGCAGGTCAACGGCAGGCACTTCATCCTTCCGATGGATGATTACTTGGCCCTCGACGATCTCGGCGAAACGAATGACCTGTTCATCGAGCACGCCGTGGAACTGGGCTGTCAGGCGCTCTCGGGCGCGCTCGAGGACGCCGGGCTACAGCCCAGCGACGTCGACGTGATCTTCAGCACGACGGTGACCGGTATTGCGGTTCCGTCGCTGGATGCCCGCATCGCTGGACGGCTGGGCCTGCGCCCCGACGTCCGTCGCGTGCCGATGTTCGGCCTCGGCTGCGTGGCCGGTGCGGCCGGCGTTGCACGGCTGCACGACTATCTGCGCGGTGCACCCGACGACGTCGCCGCTCTGGTGTCCGTCGAGTTGTGTTCGTTGATGTATCCCGCGGCCGAGCCCACCATCGCCAGCCTGGTGGGCAGTGCCCTGTTCGGCGACGGCGCGGCCGCTGTCGTCGCCGTGGGCGAGCACCGCGGCCTGCGGGACGGCATCACAGGGCCCGATGTGGTCGCGACGCGCAGCAGGCTGTACCCCGACTCGCTGGGCACGATGGGTTGGGAGGTCGGCGCCAAGGGATTCAAGCTGGTGCTGTCCCCCGACCTGCCCGACATCATCGAGCGCTACTTCGCCGACGACGTCACCGGCTTTCTCGCCGAGCATGATCTGACGATCGACGACATCGGCTCGTGGGTGTCGCACCCGGGCGGCCCGAAAGTTCTCGAGGCGATCAGCGCAGCCCTGGGCCTGGACGACGACGCGCTGGAGTTGTCGTGGCGCTCGCTGAGTGAGATCGGCAACCTCTCCTCGGCGTCGGTGCTGCACATACTGCGCGACGCGCGCGCCAAGCCGCCACCGAGCGGAACTCCGGGCGTGCTGATGGCGATGGGGCCCGGGTTCTGCGCGGAACTGGTGCTGCTGCGTTGGCACTGAGCTGTCCATGATCTGGTATGTGCTGTTGATCGCCGCTGTGGCGGTCGAACGGGTGGCGGAACTGGTTGTGTCGCAGCGCAATCTGTCGTGGAGCCGGACTCGCGGAGGGGTCGAGTTCGGCGCACGGCACTACCCGGCGATGGTGGCGCTGCACACCGGTCTACTTGCGGGCTGTCTGGTGGAGGCGTTCTACCGTCCGTTCCTGCCCGCGCTGGGCTGGCCGATGCTGGCGGTCGTGCTTGCCGCGCAGGGACTGCGCTGGTGGTGCATCGCGACGCTGGGCCAGCAATGGAACACCCGTGTCGTCGTCATCCCCGATGCGGCGCGGGTGAC
>JAVXWV010000569.1:0-6808 GCA_032230775.1 Mycobacterium sp.
AGGAATAAGCGAGCGGGAGTCGAGGAATGAGTGAGATCATCCGGCCGGCCAAGCCTGGTGATGAGGCCGAACTGACCGCGATGATTCACGAGCTGGCCGAGTTCGAGCGGGCCAGCGCGGACTGCAACGTTACCGAAACCCAGTTGCGCGAAGCGCTTTTCGGCGAACACGCGACGGTGTTCGGGCACATCGCTGAAGTGGACGGCAACGCCGCGGCGGGCGCTCTGTGGTTCCGCAACTTTTCCACCTGGGACGGCGTTGCAGGCATCTACCTGGAGGATCTGTTTGTCCGCCCGCAGTTCCGGCGGCGCGGCCTGGCCCGCAAGATGCTGGCCACATTGGCCAGGGAATGCGTCGACGGGGGTTACACCAGGCTGTCGTGGGCGGTGTTGGACTGGAACGTCGACGCGATCGCGCTATACGACGCCGTCGGCGGACGCCCCCAGACCGAGTGGATCACCTATCGGGTGTCGGGCCCGGAGCTGTCTGCCCTGGCCGAGGCCTGAGCGAGCCACTGCAGGGCGGACGGGCTGAACAGCAGCACCAGCGTCACCAGCGCAACCGCTGCGATGGGTATGCCGTAGAGCCATTGGTCAGATCCGACGGCCATGTACCAGGCCACCGGCAACAGGAGGAGCTGCGCGAAGACTGCGATGCCGCGGCCCCACCGCCGCCCAGTCCACAATGCCCAGCCCGCGGCGAGCACCGCTGAACCCATGACCACGAACCAGCCGGCGGTGCCGTACCCACTGAGCCAGGGCTGGTCCTCGGCGCCTGCCAGGTGACGCACGACCAACACCACTGCGACCGCAACCAACGCGGCGCCCTCCAGCAACACCACGACGGCGGCCTGGCGGACAGTCGCCGGGGAGGGAACGGTCATGACGTCGAGCGTAGAGGTTCGCGCTGCCCTTTTAGATAGGGTCAGTCTCTGTGCGCGCCGTGCTGATCGTGAACCCGAACGCGACGTCGACGACCCCGGCGGGCCGCGATCTCCTGGCGCATGCGCTCGAGAGCCGCGTGAAGCTGACCGTCGCCCACACCGACCATCGCGGGCATGCCGTCGAGATCGCCAGCGACGCCGCGCGCGAAGGCGTCGACGTGGTGATTGTGCACGGCGGAGACGGCACGGTGAACGAGGTTGTCAACGGGATTCTCGGCCAGACGGGTGCCACCGGGCCCGCGCCCGCCGTGGCAGTGGTTCCCGGCGGTTCGGCCAACGTGTTCGCCCGCGCGCTTGGCATCAGCACCGACCCGATCGTGGCGACCAACCAGCTCGTGGACCTGCTGTCGGATTACCGGCGTCACAAATCCTGGCGCCGCATCGGGCTGATGGACTGCGGAGAACGCTGGTGTGTGTTCACGGCAGGCATGGGCGTTGACGGCGACGTGGTGGCTGCCGTCGAGGCCCAGCGGGACAAAGGCCGCAAGGTGACCGCCTCTCGCTACATCCGAGTCGCCGTGCGCGAGATGCTCGCCAACGCCCGCAGGGAGCCGTCGCTGACGCTGCATCTTCCGGACCGCGAACCCGTTTCCGGTGTTCATTTCGCGTTCGTGTCGAACTCGAGTCCGTGGACGTACGCCAACACGCGGCCCGTGTGGACGAATCCCGGCACCACGTTCGAGACCGGCCTAGGCGTGTTCGCGACGACCAGCATGAACGTCTGGGCCAACTTGGGACTGGTGAGACGGATGTTGTCGAAGAGGCCGGATATCAAGGCCAGACACCTGATTCGCGACGACGACCTGCCATGGCTGCGGGTGACGAGCGACACCCCGGTGGCGTGTCAGATCGACGGTGATCTCCTAGGTCCGCGCAACACCATGACGTTCACAGCGGTTCCGGATGCGCTGGGCGTAGTTGCACCGCCCGCAAAGAGTCCCTCTGACCTGCATTAATGGCAGCCGATCAGCCAATTTAGGGCGCAGGTTGGCACAGTGTAGTACAAACGAGTAAGGGGTCGGCCAACGACCCTCGTTAGTGAGATTACCCACTTGTTAACTCGCGAGTATTGACATCTGTTCAGCCTGTGAAACCATCGGAAGCAACAGTGCAGAAACATTTCGTATGCGCGCGTTAACAGCCGAAGAATAGCTCGTGCGCCCTGCTGCGCACATAGTAAGGAGATTAGAACTATGGATTGGCGCCACAAGGCGGTCTGTCGCGACGAGGATCCGGAACTGTTCTTCCCGGTGGGAAACAGTGGGCCGGCGCTCGCGCAGATTGCTGACGCGAAGCTTGTCTGTAATCGCTGCCCGGTGACCACCGACTGCCTCACCTGGGCGTTGGACTCCGGCCAGGACGCAGGCGTGTGGGGTGGCATGAGCGAAGACGAGCGTCGCGCGCTGAAGCGGCGCAACGCCCGCACCAAGGCTCGCAGCGGAGTCTGACAGCAACCGAGCGTTCCTAATTTGGCTACGGCCCCGGCAAGTTTGTCCGGGGCCGTAACTATGTGCAAATGCAATTTGATGCGAATTGCATCACACAACGTGAATCTGTGTAATCGGGTCACAAACGCCCGACCGCACTGTGCGGTTACTGGGGCAGACGCGCCTTGCGGCCGATCGGCACCCGCAGCACCACGTCCGTCCCGCCCGTCGGCAAATCGTGCATGCCCAGCGAACCGTCAAGCTCGGCCGACACCAGCGTCCGCACGATCTGCAGGCCCAGCCGATCCGACTTCTCCAGGCTGAAGCCGTCGGGCAGCCCTCTCCCGTCGTCGTGAACGACCACATCGAGCCAGCGCGCCGAGCGCTCAGCGCGGATGGTCACACAGCCACGCTGGGTGGTGGCGTCGAAGGCGTGCTCGATCGCGTTCTGGACCAACTCGGTGATCACCATGATCAACGCGGTGGCCCGGTCGGCGTCCAGCACACCGAGGTCGCCGACGCGGTTGATGCGGATCGGAGTGTCCGTGTTATCCGGGGCCGCAACGTCGTTCATGATCGGCAGGATCCGGTCGACCACCTGGTCGAGGTTGACCTCCTCGTCCACCGACATCGACAGCGCGTCGTGCACCAGCGCGATCGACGACACCCGCCGCACCGATTCGATCAGGGCCTCGCGGCCCTCGGCGTTGTTGGTGCGCCGGGCCTGCAGGCGTAGCAGTGCGGCAACGGTCTGCAGATTGTTCTTCACCCGATGGTGAATCTCGCGGATGGTCGCATCCTTGGACAGCAGCGCGCGGTCCCGGCGCTTGACCTCGGTGACGTCTCGGATCAGCACCGCCGCGCCGACGGCCTTGCCGTGCACCACCAACGGCAGTGTGCGCAGCAGCACGGCCGCTCCCCCGGCGTCGACCTCCATGCGCATGCTCGACCCGCCGGACAGCGAGTCGCGGACATGATTGGCCAGTTCCTGGGCCTCGAACGGGTCGCCGATCAGCGGCCTGGTGATCGTGACCAGGTTGTGGCCCTCCAACTCGGAGGCCAGCCCCATGCGGTGGTACGCCGAGATCGCATTCGGGCTCGCGAAGACAACCCCACCCGTCTCATCGAGGCGGATGAACCCGTCGCCCACGCGGGGGCTCGAGCGTGACATCGCCAGGTCGCCGACGTTGGGGAAGGTGGCTTCGGACAGCATGTGGAGCAGATCGCCGGCGCAGTCCAGATAGGCGGCCTCAAGCGGGCTGGCCTTGCGTGCGGCCAAGGCGGTCTGATGCGTCAGCACCGCCACCACATCGTTGTCGTAACGCACGGGAACGGCCTCCACGTTGAGACTTAGTGGATCCTTCTGCGAATCCCCATGTCCCGCTGGGTTTTGCCTGCCGATGGCGCCGGAGTTGAACGCGTCGGTCACCAACGGCATCTCATCGGCTTCGTTCCTGGTGCCGACGGCATCGGCCAGCAGCACCGTCGGCGCCGTGTTCGGACGGACCTGCGCGACACACACAAGCGAGCCGTCGTCGCGGCGCACCCACATCAGAAAATCAGCGAACGACAGGTCCGCGAGCAGCTGCCACTCTCCCACCACGGCGTGCAGATGGTCGACGGCATTGCCGGGCAGGATCGTGTGCTCGGCGAGCAGGTCACCGAGGGTGGACATCGGCTCCTACTCCCGCGGCGCGTCCGGCGGATCGGGCCGTCAGCTGATCACCGCGATGAGGTCGCCGGCCTGGATGACGTCGCCAACGGACACGCTCACCTTGCTGACGGTGCCTGCCACCTCGGCCAGCACCGGGATCTCCATCTTCATCGACTCCAGCAGCACCAGGGTGTCGCCCTCACCGATCTGATCGCCCTCGTGAACCACGACTTCGAGCACACTGGCCACGATCTCGGCGCGAACATCCTCGGCCATCTTCACCCCACTTCGTCTGGAGTCCCATGTCGCCGGCGCTCCGGCTCCGGCTGCTTACCGGCTCCTATCGAACCACAGCCCCGGGTGGACGGAGCTGTCAGCGGGCCGTGAGAGAATGCTGTAGACGCGCCCGCGCGATTCGGGCCCTACTTAATCCCCTGACCATACGGAGGAACACCATGGCCAAGCGTGGCCGCAAGAAGCGCGATCGCAAGCACTCCAAGGCCAACCACGGAAAGCGGCCCAACTGCGGTTCGAAGTCGGTGCGCTAGCCCCGACGGATGATCGTCGTGCGGCTGATCTCGATGCGCAGTCGCTCACGCAGCCCTTCGGGCGCCTTCTCACCGCTGCACTTCTTCGCGATCAGGGTCTTGACCCGCTCCTCGACGCCGTAGTGGCGGAGGCATGCCGGGCATTCTTCGAGATGGTGCTTGAGCTTGTCCCGGGTCTCGGCCGTGCACTCGCCGTCGAGCAGAGTCCACACCTCCGCGATCACCGCCGCACATTCGGGGTGGTCGGGATCGACGGGCCCGATCGGCGCGGACCAGCGCTCGTCGTCGCTCATGACGACACCTCCTCGGGTGCGTCGAGCTGCTGCTCGCCACGAATGAAGCCGCGGTCCCTGGCCACGTCGGCCAACAGGGTGCGAAGTTGACGTCTGCCGCGGTGCAACCGGGACATCACGGTCCCAATCGGCGTGTCCATGATCTCGGCGATCTCCTTGTACGGGAAGCCTTCGACGTCGGCGTAGTACACCGCCATCCGGAATTCCTCCGGCAACGCCTGCAGGGCTTCCTTGATCTCGCTGTCCGGCAACGCCTCCAGCGCCTCCACCTCCGCCGAGCGCAGGCCGGTCGATGAGTGCTCCGCGTTGGCAGCCAGCTGCCAGTCGGTGATCTCCTCGGTCGGGTACTCGGCGGGCTGCCGCTGCTTCTTGCGGTAGCTGTTGATGTAGGTATTGGTCAGAATCCGGTACAGCCACGCCTTCAGATTGGTCCCCTCGCGGAACGAGCGGAACCCGGCGTAGGCCTTCACCATGGTTTCCTGCAGCAAGTCTTCGGCGTCCGCCGGGTTGCGAGTCATTCGCAGCGCGCCACCGTAGAGCTGGTCGAGCAGCGGAATCGCATCGCGCTCGAATCGCGCCGTCAGCTCGGCGTCGCTTTCGGTGGCCCTGTCAGGCTCCGACGTCTCTGGCGCCGTATCGGGCGCCGACCCGTCGATGTCGGTCATCGTGGGGAACACCGTCCCTTCTGTTGCGGTGCCACCGAGCAGGCCCGGTATGTCCACCGGACGTTCCAGGCAAATGGTAGGCACCAAAGACCCCTTCCTTCGATCCTAGAGGCTGCAACCGACACGACCCGTTCACGGGCCTAACTGCCTCCCATAACAGCAGGGACACTCACTGTTGTTCCCGCACTACGCTGAGCCGGTGGCACGCGCGGCGACCCCGGCCATTGCGGCCCTGCTGGCCGCTGAGGTCCCTCACCAGGTGCTGCAGTACCACCACGACCCGCGAACCGAGTCCTTCGGCGAGGAGGCCGTCGAGGAGCTGGCTCAGGCAGAGGGTGTCAACCCTGAGCAGGTGTTCAAGACGCTCGTCATCGCGCTTCCCAAGGGTCTGGCGGTCGCGGTGATCCCGGTGCCGTCAAAGCTGTCGCTGAAGGCTGCTGCCGCAGCGCTGGGCGTGCCGAAGGCGACGATGGCCGACCGGGCCGCAGCGGAACGCTCAACCGGCTACGTCATCGGCGGCATTTCACCGTTCGGCCAGCGCAGGCCATTGCCGACCGTGGTCGACGCGTCGGCGCTGCGCTGGGACCGTGTGCTGTGTAGTGCGGGTAAGCGTGGCTGGGACGTCGGCGTTCACCCCCAGGACCTGATCCGGGTGACCAACGCGGTCACCGCCGACATCCGCGCGATTTAGAGTGACGCCATGTCGCTTTCTGGGAAGACCATGTTCATCTCCGGCGCCAGCCGTGGCATCGGGTTGGCGATCGCCAAGCGTGCCGCCGCCGACGGCGCAAACATCGCGCTGATCGCCAAGACCGCCGAGCCGCATCCCAAGCTTCCTGGCACGGTGTACACCGCGGCCAAGGAACTCGAGGAGGCCGGCGGCCAGGCGCTGCCTATCGTCGGCGACATCCGCGACGAGGAATCGGTCGCATCGGCGGTTGCGAAGACCGTCGAGCAGTTCGGCGGCATCGACATGTGCGTCAACAACGCCTCGGCGATCAACCTCGGCTCGATCAAAGAGGTACCGCTCAAACGCTTCGACCTGATGAACTGCATCCAGGTGCGAGGCACGTACACGGTGTCGCAGGCCTGCATTCCGCACATGATCGGCAGGGAGAACCCGCACATCCTCACGCTGTCGCCGCCGGTCCGGCTGGAACCCGAGTGGCTCACGCCGACCGCGTACATGATGGCCAAGTACGGAATGTCGTTGTGCGCCTTGGCGATCGCCGAGGAACTGCGCGAAGACGGCATCGCGTCCAACACGCTGTGGCCGCG
>JAVXWV010000576.1:0-2738 GCA_032230775.1 Mycobacterium sp.
GGGATCACCGCGTCGACATAACCGCGTTCGGCGGCGATGTAGGGGTTGACGAGGGTGTCCTCGTAGTCCTGCTGCAACTCCAGCCGCAGCGCGTCGACGTCGTCGCCCTTCTTGGCGGCCTCGTTGAGCTGCTGGCGGTAGACGAACCCGACCGCACCCGACGCGCCCATCACGGCGATCTGCGCCGTCGGCCACGCCACGTTGACATCGCAGCCCATGTCCTTGGACCCCATCACGCAGTAGGCGCCGCCGTAGGCCTTGCGGGTGATCACGGTGATCTTCGCGACCGTCGCTTCGCCGTAGGCGTAGAGCAGCTTGGCGCCGCGGCGGATGATGCCGTTGTATTCCTGGTCGGTGCCCGGCAGGAAGCCCGGCACGTCCACCAGCATGACGATCGGGATGTTGAAGCAGTCACAGGTCCTTACGAACCGGGCGGCCTTCTCCGAGGCGTTGATGTCCAGGCACCCCGCGAACTGGGTGGGCTGGTTGGCGACGATGCCCACGGGGCGGCCCTCGACCCGGCCGAAGCCGACGATGATGTTTGTGGCGTATCCCGCCTGCACCTCCAGGAACTCATCGTCATCGAGGATGCGGGTGATGACCTCGTGCATGTCGTACGGCTGGTTCGGCGAGTCCGGGATCAGCGTGTCGAGCTCGATGTCCTCGTCGGTCAGGTTGTCCTCGATCGCACCTGCCGGCACCGGGGCGGGATAGCGCGGCGGATCGGCGTAGTTGTTGCTCGGCAAGTAGCTCAGGAGCTCGCGGACGTAGTCGAAGGCGTCCTGCTCGCCGGAGGCGACGTAGTGCGCCGTACCCGACTTGGCCATGTGGGTATGCGCGCCGCCGAGTTCCTCCATCGTGACGTCCTCACCGGTGACGGTCTTGATCACGTCGGGGCCGGTGATGAACATCTGGCTGGACCCGTCGACCATGATCACGAAGTCGGTCAACGCGGGCGAGTACACATGCCCACCTGCGGCGGCGCCCATGATCAGCGAGATCTGCGGGACCACGCCGGAGGCCAGGATGTTGTTGCGGAAGATGCGGCTGTAGAGGCCGAGCGAGACGACGCCCTCTTGGATGCGGGCGCCCGCGCCGTCGTTGATGCCGATCAGCGGGCGTCCGGTCTTGATCGCCAGTTCCTGTACCTTGACGATCTTCTCGCCGTAGACCTCGCCGAGGCTGCCGCCGAAGACCGTGGCGTCCTGGCTGAAGATGCACACCTCGCGGCCGTCGATGGTGCCGTAGCCGGTCACCACACCGTCACCGAGCGGGCGCTTGTCGGCCAGGCCGAAGTTGGTGCTGCGGTGCCGGGCCAGCGCATCGAGCTCGACGAAGGAGTCGTCGTCCAGCAGCGCAAGGATGCGCTCCCGCGCGGTCAGCTTGCCTTTCGCGTGAGTCTTTTCGACCGCCGCCTCGCCGACCGGGTGCAACGTCTCTGCTGACCGCTTGCGCAGATCGGCGAGTTTGCCCGCGGTCGTGTGGATGTCGATCTCGTGCTCGGAGGCCGGCTCGGTAACGCTCGTCATGGGTCACGATGGTATCGGCAGGGTCGTTGGCTCACCCGGTGTGCCCGTCGAACAGTCGGTCAGCTACCGGGGACCAACATCGGCGGTGCGGAACCCTGTCTGCTCAGCGGCCACCCTCCCACCGGCGTAAACACGCCAATGGTTGTCGAGCGGCCTAGAAGTAGGCTGCGGTTCATGCACCGCGACACGCTTCGGGTTCCGTTCGTTGCGGAATCATTGCGTCACGGGCTGGTCCCACCCTGGCGCCATCTGGAGGTGGTCGACGAAACCGGTTCCACCAACGCCGATCTGATTGCCCGTGCGGCCGCCGGTGGAAACATCGGCGGGGTCGTATTGATTGCCGAACATCAAACGGCCGGTCGCGGCCGCAGTGGCCGAAGCTGGTCGGACGTCCCGCGCGCACAGGTCACGATGTCGGTCGGCATCGATGTCAACGACGTTCCCAGCGAAACATGGGGATGGCTGCCGCTGGCGGCCGGTGTGGCTGTGGTGGACGCCATTGCCGACGTGACGGGAGTGCGCGCGGGCCTGAAATGGCCCAACGATGTACTCGCAGGCGGTAACGGCAAGCTGGCGGGCATCCTGGCCGAGGTGGCGGCCCCAGCGCCGGTCATCGTCGTCGGGATCGGCCTCAATGTGTCGTTGCTCGCCGATGAGCTGCCCGACCCGGTCGCCACATCACTCGTCCTTCTCGGGGTACAGGACCCCGACCGCAACGAGTTGGTCGGCGCGCTGCTGCAGCAACTGGACCGGCGTATCGGCAGCTGGCGGGCTGCCGTGGGCTCCGATGCGGCGCTTTCGGCCGATTACGCCGCCCGCAGCCTGACGATCGGCTCGCGTGTACGCGCCCTGCTGCCGGGCGGCAACGAAATAGTCGGCGACGCCCGATCGGTGGATGACCAGGGCCGGTTGTGCATCGCGACCGGGGACGGGACCGTCGCCGTGTCGGCGGGCGACATTGTGCATTTGCGGCCCCTCGACGACGGCGGGTCTGGGTAAAGTCGCACCGTGGGATATCCCGAGAATGTGCTGGCCCGCGACGAGCGGGTCGTGCTGCACCGCCATCCCCATTGGAAGCGGCTGATCGGCCCCGTATTGATCCTGTTGGTCGTCACCGCCTTAGCGGCGTTCGGCGCCGGGTACGTCAATCAGACCGACTGGGATTCCAACGCAAAGCGGGTCGTGCTCATTGTCATCGGGGTCATTTGG
>JAVXWV010000595.1:0-6884 GCA_032230775.1 Mycobacterium sp.
CCGTGCTGTTTCTGTGTACCCACAACGCCGGGTGCTCGCAAATGGCGCTCGGATTCTTCAACCGGATGGCCGGCGATCGTGCTGTTGGTTACTCGGGCGGTTCGGAACCGGCCGACCAGATAAATCCGGCCGCCGTGGCGGCGATGGCGGAAAAACGGATCGACATCGCGGGCGAGCAGCCGAAGCGCTGGACCGACGAAATGGTCGAAGCGGCGGACGTTGTGGTCACGATGGGGTGCGGCGACGCGTGCCCGTTCATTCCCGGCCGTCGGTACGAAGATTGGATGTTGCCCGACCCGGCAGGCCAACCAGTTGACGCGGTGCGCCCTGTTCGCGACGAGATCGAGGCGCGCGTCCGTGGACTCCTTGTTTCGCTTGGCGTGACACCAACGAACGACGTCTAGTTGCCGACCGACGCGGATCAGAATGCGTTGGGGTCGGAGGCCGCTGATCGCGCGCGACGACGAGTTCGATGTCATCGAGAGGGTTACGGCAATCGCCGATGAGCTCGAGACCACTTCTGCGGCAGTGGCTTTAGCTTGGCTGGCCGCGCGGTCCCAAACTGTCGGGCCGCTCGTCGGGGCCCGGCGGTTGGAGCACCTCGAAGCCAACCTCGCGGGCCTGGACGTGAACCTGACCCCTGAGCATCTCCGTGTCCTCGACGAGGTGTCGATGCCGAGGCTCAGCTATCCGGCCGAGATGAATGGCGAAACCCGCGCGATGCTTCAATTCGCGGGCGCCACTGTGATGGTGAAACGTCGACCGTGTGTCCGCCGCTGCCGGCCAGCGACGTCCGGTAGTGACGGTCAGAACGGCGGGGGCGGCAACGGAATCGAGGGCGGAGGTGGCAGTTGGGGTCCCGGCGGCAACGGCACCTCTGGCGGTGGCGGCAGCTGGGGCAGTGGCAGCCCGAGAGGAATGGCAGGTAAGCCCAGCGACACGCCAACCGGGACGGTGACCTGGATGGGCGGCGGAATGTCGAGCGGCGGGGGCGGCGGAACGTCGAACGGGGCCGGTGGCAGATCGAGCGTATTCAATGGCCACGGCAACCCGTTGTCGTGAAGGGGCTGCGCCTGCTGCTCCTGGTCCTTCTGGTCCTTCTGGTTGTCGCCGTCAGGGGTGGCCGGATCGGTCGCCGCCGCCTGTTCGGCGGGCAGCGCTGGGGCGGCAGGGTCGGCGACGGCGACACCGGTGCCAAGAAGCAGAGAGCCTAGGCTCACCGCGCCTGCGACGGTTGCTCCGGCCACAATGAGCCTCAAATTCAAGATCACTCCTAGCGTCGACTGCCTCACAGTAGGGGTTGACGAGGCGAATGTCGCTGCGAGCAGCGTGATTTCGGTTTCGAAAGTCGGCGTACCTTGTCGCCAAGGCTGTCACGAGCAATGACGGCGTGCTCGTGCAAATAAGGTGGACCTTGGGCCGCGGCTGTGGGCAGGGAAAGTGGCAAAGTTCATCGGGCTTACCGGAGGACTTTGCCGTCAACGCCGTCGACATCGTGACGGGCCCGCAGCAACACCGCAGATACCGCACAGTGTCCGCTCATCTCGATCGGTAATCCTCGGCCGGTGGGATCACGATTCATATCGGTCGTCGTGTCTTGCAATCTCGTCTGCGCGATGGCCGTCGGATGTGGTGGCACGGCACCGGTCGGTTCGGGCGCCCCAGTTCGCCTAACCGCGCCTATGGGCTGGAATTCCTGGGATTCGGGAATCCCGCTCAGCGAGCAGACGGTCAAGCAGACCATCGACGCGATGGTCTCGTCGGGTATGCGCGACGCCGGTTATCGGTATGTCAACCTCGACGCAGGCTGGGCGGCGCCGAGCCGTGGGGACGACGGCACGTTGCGTGCCGATCCGGCCGAATTCCCCGACGGGATCGCGGCGGTAGCCTCCTACGCCCACGACCGCGGGATGCTGCTGGGCATCTACGCCAGCCCGTTCGACGAGACATGCGGCCAGGATCTGCGGATCGCTAGCAGAGGACACGAGACCATCGATGCGCGCACCTTCGCCCACTGGGGTATGGACTATCTGAAGTACGATTGGTGCCGCAGCAACGCCGATCATGCTGACCAAGTGCAAGCCTTCACCGCCATGCGGAATGCACTGCGCGCCACGGGTCGTCCGATCTTCTACAGCATCAATCCCAATAGTTCCGACGATCACCTTGCCGGCGTGAAATACGACTGGTCGGGCATTGCCGACATGGCCCGGACCACCGCCGACCTGGTCCCCGTGTGGCGTAGTACGCTCCCTCCGCTCGACAGCTCGGATTCCTTCCTGACGGGGTCCTATCTCGGTGTGCCGGATGCGTTTGCCGCATCGAGGACCGTCGCCGGGCAAAACCATCCGGGCTATTCGAACGACCCCGACATGCTTGTGGTCGGCCTCTCCTGGAGCGAGTTCTTCGTCAATCGCCTAGCCGTCGACCGCGCAATCATTGCCGGTGACCAGGTGACCCCTGCCCGGCTCAAGAAGCTCAGCGAGAAGTTCGTCCTCTCCGACCCCCAACTCGTCTGGCGTGCAACCGCCCAGCCGAGTTTGACGGAATCCGAACAGCGCGCCCACTTTTCGCTGTGGGCTATGCTCGCCGCACCGCTGATCGCAGGCAACGACGTGCGGTCGATGACTGAATCGACGCGCAACATCTTGACCAACGCCGACGTCATCGATGTCGACCAGGATTCACTCGTGGCGCGGGCCACACCATCTGTCCAGGATCCGCGCATACTGGTCAAACCATTGGCGGACGGCGCCGTGGCCGTCGCGCTCTTCAACGCCGACCAACAGCCCGCCACCATGGCAGTCGACGCGACCGCGGTGGGGCTGCCACGTGGACCTTGCTACACGGTCCGTGACCTGTGGTCGCACACCGACACCACCGGTGCCGGCCAGATCAGCCGCGCGGTGGCCCCCCATGACGTGGCGATGCTGCGGATCTCACCGCGCTGCCGCCAGCCAACGAATCCGGCCCCGCCAGCCTGAGCCTGCCCAAATCCTGGAGCAGGCTCAGAAGCGGGGATTAGGCGCAGCGCAGCGGGTGGAACAGATCGAAAAGGGGTCCGGCACACGGTCCGACCCACCCCGGCGGTGGAGCCCAGCCGGGCGGGGGATACCAGTCCGGGGGCGGCGCCCAGCCGGCAGGCGGATACCAGCCGGGGGCTGGGTAGCCGTTGTTCCAGCCGGTACCCCACTCTGGGTGATCCCAGTCACGCGGATGCGGTGGCCCGTAGCGGCCGTAGGGTCCCCAGTCGGTCGCATAACCGGCCGGTGGCGCCGGGGGTACGGTCGCCGACGCGACAGCAGGGACCGCGAGTGCGGCCATAAGCGAAACTCCCGCAGCTGCCATCGCGAGTGTACGTAGCGATGATCTTCTCAGCATCGATCTGCTCCCTTCATGACTAAGCGGTGCAACGTATCTCGACGCTAAGTCGTATGTATGAGAGCTGGAACAGCGTGCGCTTGAGGAGCGCTGTGAGCTTCGGGCGATGCTGTGTGCGCCTTCGATGTGGTTGAGAATCCACTGCCAGAATCACATGGAGACTCGTTCGACTGGCACATTGGAAATCAGCACCGATGAGATTGATCGGAGGTTGATCAAAGGTGAAGAAGCACACATTTCGAGTTGCGGCGGCGATCGCCGGCGCAACTGCAGTCGTCGCGATGGGGACGCTGTCTGTCGCTGCAGGTGCTACGCAGGCGCAGGCGAACACCGTCGTCCCAGAGCATTTCGGCGGGCCGGTCTACACGAGCATTTACAGCCCGACGGCCACGCTGGGTATGCCTACACTTTCGAGCTCGTCGACGGACACGCCGATACCGATGAGCGCACCCGGCTGAACCGTAGAGCAGTCCACCAAGCGAATCAGAACGCGTTGGGATCGGCCTGGATAGCGGCCGGAACCGGATGCTGATAGAGCCGGGACGCGTTCTCCCACGTTACCTTTCGGATGATGTCGTCGGGCAGCCCGCTGATCTGCTCATGGATCTTGTCCTGGGTGTGCGGCCACGTGGAGTCGCAGTGCGGGTAGTCGGCTTCGAGCAGGATGTTGTCCGAGCCGATCCGTTCATGCTGGATGAACGACGACTGGTCCTCAACCGCGCAGAACCAGAAGTTCCGCTTCAGCACCTCCGCAGGTGTCAGCGTCTCGCCGAGCGCCCGCCACGTCCCGTACATCTCGTGGTAGCTCAGTATGTGGTCGAGGCGGTCGAGAAGCCCTGCCACCCAGCCGATCCCGCCTTCGGAGAGGCAGATCTTCAGATCTGGGTACCGGGTGCAGACGCCGGAGTACAGCCAATCCACCGCGGCCGTGATGGCGTAGGCGAAGAACAACACACCCGGCACATCCGGCGGTGCGTCATCGGTGGTCGCAGGGGATGTGCCCGACGAGCCGATGTGGAGGTTCACCACCGTCCCCGTCGCAGCACACGCCGCCATCAGCGGATCCCAGTAACCCGAATGAATGGTCGGCAGTCCCAGCATCGCCGGGTTCTCGCTGAACGTCATTGCGCGATAGCCGCGTTCGGCGTTCTCGTAGATCATCTTCGCGCCGACCTCGGGGTCGAGCAGCCACGGCAGCTGGCAGGGAATGATCCGATCGGGGTAGGCGCCTGCCCACGCCTCGATGTGCCAGTCATTCCACGCCCTGACCGACGCCATTGCGAGGTCGCGGTCTTTGGTGACCTGCTGCAGCCGCTGGCCGGCGAAACCCGGGAGGAACGACGGGAAGTTTAGCGACGCGTACACGCCGTTGAGGTCCATATCCTTGACGCGCTCGTGGATATCCCATGCGCCGCGCCGCATTTCGTCGAACCGGGCGGGCTCGAAGCCGTATTCGGACACCGGCCGTCCGACGACCGCGTTGAAGCCCACGTTGGGCAGTGACTGGCCGTCGTACATCCAGGTCTGACCGCCGTCGTCAGTGTCGACGACCCTCGGCGCGCGGTCGGCGAATTTGCGCGGAACGCGACCCTCGAAGGTGTCCGGCGGTTCCACGATGTGGTCGTCGACGGAGATGACGATGTAGCGGCGCTCGGCGCGTTCGGGTTCGGGTAGGAAGGTGACGGTCTTGTCGGCGCCGGTCTTGGCGGTCGTGAAGTTGAGATCGGCCGACATCTCGTCGATGGACTTCATCGTGCGTACCCTCGTTTCTCGAAATACGTTGGAGCTCTATGCCAGAACGCTGCGGTCGGCCCTGATCGTCATCCGGGCCGCGCCTGCCCAGTACACGTCCGCGGCGCGTTCGATCAGCGACGCCTGCATGCCCACCATGTCGCCGCGGTTCATCTTCGACGGGGTCTTCCCAGTGACCATCACGTCGTACGCGAGGCGGCAGACGCGTTCGATGGACACGGCACGGTAGACCGCCTCCGCCATGTTCCGCCCGGTGGCGATGACGCCGTGGTTGGCCAGGATCACCAGATTGGCCGATCCGATCTGCTGGGCCAGTTCGGCTGCCCGCCAGGGAGCGTCGATCTCGCCGTCGTACTTCTCGAGCAGGTACATGTCGTCGAGGAACAGCGAGCCGGTCTGATGTACCAGCTCGGGCAGCGTGCCGAGGGCTGCGATCAGGCTGACGTAGTAGGGATGGTTGTGGACCACCACCCGGGCGTCGGGCCGGACCCGGTGGATTTCGGTGTGCAGATGGATGGCGGGAGTGACGTCCCAGCGGCCGCGGACCACCCGCGCCTCCTCGTCGACAACGCAGATGTCGGAGGCAGTCAGCTCCTGCCACCACAGGCCCCACGGGTTGACGTACATGTCGGACTGACCGTCGGGCTGCCAGGTGATGTGCCCGGCCATGTTCTCGGCGAAACCGATGTCGGCGAGGTGGCGGAACGCGATCGCCATCTTTTGTTCGTCGGTGAGGTCGACGCCGATGGGCGGAACCTTGGACGGCGCCCACACCTCAAGGCCGCCTCGTCGTTCTTCTGTGGTCATGACCGCTCCAGTGTCGATCGAATCTCGTCCCGAAGTAGGCCTTTGGCGATCTTCCCGCCCGACGATCGGGGCAGTTCGGCCTGAACTTCGAGTCGCTCGGGCAGCAACTCCTTGGAGACGCCCTGCTGCAGAAGATGTTCGACGAGGGCAGGCAAGTCGAGTTCTGCAGCGTGTTTCAGCTCGACGAACACGCAGACCCGCTCACCGAAGAGCGGGTCGGGCATCGCCACCGCCGCGGCCACCGCGACAGCTGGATGGGTCGCCACTGCGTCCTCGACTTGAACCGCGCTGATGTTCTTGCCGCCGCGGAGGAGGAAATCCGAGGTGCGCCCGGTGACGCTGAGGTAGCCGTCGGCGTCGATCTCGCAGATGTCACCCATCCGCATCCAGCCGTCGCGGGTGAACAACGTGTCGTGGTCGGTGCCGCCGAGGTAGCCGAGGCTGGTCGCGGGCCCTCGGCACGCGGGTTGGCCGCGGCCGACTTCGGTGACCTCCCGATCGCCGTCGAACAGGCGCACCGACATCTCGGGCACGATCCGGCCACCGGTGCGCAGCCGCCGCGGCTGCGAATCGCGCAGTGTCGTGGCGCTGAGCAGGCCGGTCTCGTTGGAGCCGTAGAACTGCAGAATCTTTGCCCCGGTGATCTTTTCGAATTCCGCGGCCGGCCGGTACGGTAACGCCTCTCCGCCGGTGAACACCACTCGCAACGAGCTCAGGTCGTAGTCGCGGGACGCGCTGTCGGCAATCAGCATGGTCAATTGCGTACTGACACAACACAACATGGTGACTCGGTGCTCCGCGATCGCCTCACAGGTCGCTCGCGCGCTGAAGCGTTCCAGGATGACCGCGCTGGCGCCCAGAAAAATCGGCGTGGTGTGGCTGGTCCAGATCCCGAACCCGAACGGTGTGGGAATGACAGGCAGAACGACCTCGTCGGGCGTCAG
>JAVXWV010000655.1:0-17083 GCA_032230775.1 Mycobacterium sp.
GTTGCACGGCGACCTGTGGAGCGGCAACGTGATGTGGACGTCCGCTGGCGCGGTGCTGATCGACCCCGCGGCCCACGGCGGCCATCGCGAGACGGACCTGGCGATGCTGGCGCTGTTCGGCTGCCCGAACTACGACGCCGTCATCGAGGGTTACCAGGAACGGCGGCCGCTGCACGACGGCTGGCGGGGCCGTGTCGGACTGCACCAGATCTATCCGCTGTTGGCGCACGTGGTGCTCTTCGGTGGCAGCTATGCCAGGCAGACATTAGCCGCCGCGACGAGCGTGTTGCGTCGGCGCGACCTGAACTAGTTGAAGGCGAGCCAGCTGGGCAGTGCGCGCTCGCGAGAGTCGCACAGCACCTGACGGGTGTCACAGTTCCCATCCGGTACGCCCGCGCCCGCCCACATGCCGCCGGTATCGCGCCGCAGCACGATGGCCGACGAGCCGCCGCCGTCGAGCAGGATGGCGGTGTCGCTGCCGAGGCCGCGGAACAGATCCTGGATCTGGTCCGGTGTGTAGCTACCGCCCTGGAAGACGTACATCTCGTCCTTGCCCTTGGAGTAGGCGAGCGCGGTGCGGGCGGCACTGGGGCCGCCGTCGTTGAGCTGCCCGGTGTCGCCCGGTGCCAGCAGCCCGATGCCGCTCACCGCGACGAACCGGGTGCCCTTGTCGAGCAGGCCTTGTATGACCGGCGACGCGGCGTCGTAGTCCTGAGTGTTCTTCGGGGGCAATACATACGGTGCGCCGCCGACCGGCAGGATCATCGTGCTCAGCGCGCTCCAGTTCTCGCCTCCGCCGGATAGACCCTGCTTACCGGCGTAGGCGACAGTGCCCGTCACCGCAGCGTTGGCGCGGCCCTGGCCGCGGGTGTTGTCGACGTAGGCGCCGAGCGGTGAACTGCAACCTGTCGACTTCCACGAGCCACCCTTCTGTCCCCGCACGTCGAAGAAGTTGGCGTTGATCGCGATCGTCGGCTGGCCAAGCGCCTGCCATGCCTGAAGCGGAGCGTAGGTCTCGGAGGCCTGCCACAGGCCTTCTCCGGTGCGCGCGCGCGGATCACGTTCGCAGCGGGCCTGATAGCCGGAATGCGAATCGACGAGCAACCGCGGCGTAAGCCGTTGCGACGCGGACTTGATGATCATCAGGTGGCCACCGTTGCTCATCTCGTACCAGCCGCCGCCGGCGTTGAGCATCGGTGCGGGTGCGCCGCCGCCGAAGTTGTACACGAGGTAGGAGCCGCGGGTGTTGGCGATGGCGCCGGCCAGCAATTCGCGGCCGTCTGCGGCATGGGCGGGCGGGGCGCCCGCCGTCGCCGCCACCCCCGCAACGCACAACACCAGCGTCGCGGCGCGTGCCACAAATCGCCGCAAGTTTGCGCGCGGAGTTGGCACGGTCGCCCCTTTGCTGAGACAGCTTAAACAAGACAACAATAGCCACAGGCGACACACAGTCAACTTTGGTAACGGCTCGGCATCGGTTGCGCATCGGCTGGGTCGCTCCGTTAGCTGAGCCGAGTGAAACTCGGCGAAACGGGTAATCCCGCGGTGGGTCGGGCTTACAACACAAGGAGCAAAAATGATCGGCACAATCATCGGTGCGATCGTCGTCGGATTGATCGTCGGCGTGCTGGCGCGCCTCATCATGCCGGGCAAACAGGGCATCGGCGTCATCATGACGATCGTGTTGGGCGCCCTGGGGTCCTTCATCGGAACATGGGTCACCTACAAGGTCGGCTACACCAACTCCAACGGCGGGTTCGAGTTCATCCCGTTCCTCGTGGGTGTCGTCGTCGCGATCGTCCTGATCGCGCTGTACGTCGGCATCACGTCGGGACGTCGAGGCGCTGGTACTCCAACGCGCTAACGACCGGGCGGCGCCAACCGGTAGACGGCGTCCGCGTAGTCATCGGTGATGTACACCCCACCGTCTGGTCCCGTCACCGCGGCGACCGGACGGCCCCACCGTGTGCCGTCTTCGGCCTGGAAGCCGCCGACGAGAGGCTGCTGGTTGCCGAGATGGCCATTCTGCCAAGGAAAGAACGCGACTTCGGGTGCGCGCGGGGGTTGGCGGTTCCACGACCCGTGCACTCCGACCAGCGCACCTTCGGAGTACGGAGCCGGCAGCACGTTTTCGGTGAAGCTCAATCCAAGGGGAGCGGCGTGTGCGCCAAGGCTCTGCTCGACCGGCGGCAGCGTGGCACAGTCGAGCTTGCTGCCGTCGGCGTTGGTCTGCACGTCGCGGATGAACGGCAGGTTCGCCGGGCCGCCATCGGGATTACAGAAGGGCCAACCCAGTTCGCGTCCGGGTGTCAGGCGGGCGAGGGCCTCGGGCGGATGTTCGTTGACGTAGTCGGGGCTGACGTCGCGAGTCTGCGGGTTCGCGACATTGTCGCGGTTGTTGACCGCCGTCCACACCGAACCGTCGGGCCCGATCGCCAGACCCGTTCCGTTGCGCACGCCGGTCGCGAACGGCGCAGCGGGACCGCCGCCAGGCGGGATCCGCATGATGGTGGCGCGCGGAGGATTTGCGTTGCGGTCGTCGGCGGTGATGTTGCCCGTCGATCCGATGGAGAAGTACAACGCGCCGTCTCGGCCGACGGCAACGCTTTTCAGCGCGTGTGAATACCCGCCGCGCAGGTCGGGACTCCCGGCATCGGGCAACCCTGCCGCCACGATGCGGCGATTGGTCGCTGCACCGTCGGCGTAGTCGTAGGCGTCGATCTGGTCGCTTTCGGCGACGTAGAGGGTGCTGCCCGAGAACGCCAGACCGTGTGGCTGATCCAGCCCGTCGAGCGGCACCGTCGGCCGAGCACCGGCCCCGTTCGGCTGGATGCGCACCACCTGACCACTGCTGGGCACGGATACCAGCAGGCCCCCGTCCGGGGCCCATGCGGCCAGCCGCGCCTTCGGGACTCGCGCCCACACCGACATCGTCCATCCTGCGGGCACCATCGCTTGACGCGGTTCGTCGAACGGTGGCTGGGCCAGATCCGGATCGACCTGCACGGTGACCGAAACCAGGCCTGCGGTGTGTGCAGGGGACTGCGTCGAGTTGGTCGAGTCTATTGAGCAGGCCGCTACCAACAGCAAACTGGCCAGCGCTGCGCCAATTCGCTTACGCCGCAGACAATCCCGCATGCATCTCCCAGACGAGAATCTCAGCGGGTTCCGTGGCGGTGACGCGCTGACCGCCGGATGCGGTGAACCGCACGGCATCGCCTTCATGCAGCGGCCCTGCGCCCTCTAGTGTGACTTCACCGCGGGCAACGAACAGGTGCAGGTATTGAGCCTGCGGGAGTTCGACGCTGTCGCCGGGCTCCATGCGTGCGCCGTGCAGCGCCGCGTGCCGGTTGCGGATCGTGATGGCGGTGTCGTCGCCGTGCTCGGGCATGCCCGACGCGATCGTCACCAGCCCACCCCGCAACAACTCGTCGTCGATCTCGAGTTGCTGGTAACCGGGTGTGATGCCCGACTCGTCCGGGACCACCCACATCTGCACGAAATGCACGGGCTCGCTATGGGATTGCTCGCCGGTCAGGGTCCACGAGTCGTTCTTCTCCGAGTGCAGGATTCCGCGGCCTGCCGACATGCGCTGGGCCAGACCGGGATAGATCACCCCGGAGTGCCCGGTCGAGTCCTGGTGCACCAGCGAGCCGCGCAGCACCCATGTCACGATCTCCATGTCACGGTGGGGATGGGTATCAAAGCCCGTGCCGGGGTTCACGATGTCGTCGTTGTTGACCAGCAGCAGACCATGGTGGGTGTTGTCGGGGTCGTAGTGATCGCTGAACGAGAAGGAGTGCTTGGAGTCCAGCCAGGAGATCTGCGTCTTCGCGCGGTCGTTGGCACGGCGGACGTCGACGGCGGGGGCATGCATGTCATCACCTCTCGATGGGCCAGCCTAGGCGGGCGGCATTGACTCGGACAACATATATGATGTGTCATGTATTCCGTGTGGCTGACCGAGGAGCAACAGCAGATCTGGCGCGGATACCTGACGATGGTGAGTCAGCTGCAGACGGCGATGCACCGCCAGCTACAGCAGGACAGCGAACTGTCGCTGTCGGACTACGACGTGCTGGTGGCGTTGTCCGAACGGGGGCCGCAGCGGATCAACGAGCTTGGCGAGGCGCTCGCATGGGAACAGAGCCGGGTGTCGCATCAGTTGCGCCGGATGCGCGGCCGCAGTCTGGTGGAGCGCCGTAGCAGTGGCGACGACCGCCGTGGCGCGACGGTCGAGCTGACCGACGCGGGGCGTGCAGTGCTGGACGCCGCCGCACCAGGGCACGTCGAACTGGTGCGTTCCGCCCTATTTGACGGGTTGAGCCCCGCGCAGCAGCGGGCGTTCGGCTCAGTGATCGAGTCCGTCGTGACTCGGCTTACCAGTCAGACTTCGTGAACTTGATGACGCCGCGGATGTTCTTGCCCTCCAGCATGTCCGCGTATCCGTCGTTGATGTTCTCCAACGAATAGGTCGTGGTGACCATCTCGTCGATCTTCAGCTGCCCCGACTTGTAGAGTCCGACGAGCTTCGGGGTCTCCACGTGTGAGCTGCCTCCGCCGAAGATGTTGCCCTTCAACGTCTTCTGCAACATGGTGAACAGGAACAGGTTGAGCTTGACGTCGACATCCATCATCGAGCCCATGCCCGTCACCACGCAGGTCCCGGTCTTGGCGGTCAGGATCATCGCCTCTTCGATGTACTCGCCCTTCATGTCGCCGACCGCGATGATGGTCTTGTCCGCCATCAGGCCATGGGTGACATCGATCATCGGAGCGATGGCCTCTGCCATCGACGGGTAGACGTGCGTCGCCCCGAACTTGATGGCCTGCTCACGTTTCCACTCGTTCGGGTCGATCGCGATGACGTGCCTGGCGCCGGAGATCACCGCGCCCTGCAACGCGCTCATGCCGATGCCGCCGACGCCGACGATCACCACCGTCTCGCCCGGCTGCACCTGAGCGACGTTGGTGGCCGATCCGTAACCGGTCGGTACCGCGCAGCCCATGATGGCGGCGGTCTCGAACGGGATGTCCGGATCGATCTTGACGACCGAGTCCTTGTGCACCGTCATGTACGGGGCGAACGTGCCGAGCAGGTTCATCGGGGACACCTCGGTGGCGCCTGCGTGCACCCGGCTGGTGCCGTCCGCGATGGCCTTGCCGCCGAGCAGCACCGCCCCGCGATCACACAGCGACCGGTAGCCCTTCAGACACGGCGGACAGGCACCGCACGCGGGGATGAACGCGAGGATGACGTGGTCGCCCTCCGCGATGCCGGTGACGTTGCGGCCGACCTTGGTCACGACACCCGCGCCCTCGTGGCCGCCGAGTGCCGGGAGGCCGATGGGGGTGGCGCCGGTGGTCAGGTGATAGTCCGAGTGGCACATGCCCGCGGCGTGTACCCGGATCTGCACCTCATCGTCGACGGGGTCGCCGATCTCGATCTCGTCGACACGGAACGGTGAATTGAGCTCCCACAGCAGAGCCCCTTTGGTCCTCATGACTGGCGATCATAGAACACGTTACAAAACACGTGTCAAGAAAGCCTCTGAACTGCGTTTATATCGGGTCAGATGGAATCGTCCGCCGAGTGGCCACCTATGTCACGGTTATCCGCGCTAAGCCGTGTCAAAACTGGCCACTCGAGCTCATGCGCATTGCGCAGTGAAGCCGATCGTGCGCCAACTGCGTCCTAAACGCATGGCACATGCGGACCCCTTTCTCGGCACTGAAGCACGTGCGCGCGGCGTGGTGACACGGCGGACGCTGCGCAGCGGACACGATCAGGTCCACCGCGACGTCTATATCCCGAAGGGTGAAAAGCTCACGCCAGCGACACGTGCCGTCGCTGCGTGGCTGTGGTCTGGTCGACAGGCGACCGCCGCGGGTTTCTCGGCGTCGGCTCTGTATGGCACGCGGTGGATCGATCACCAACTGCCTGCAGAATTGTATCGCCGCAACGGCAAGCCCGTGGACGGCATTCTGATCACCGCGATGAGCTGTTCGATGACGAGGTTCGACTGGCTCAAGGCATCTCCGCAACGACGCCAGCGCGCACAGCGTTCGACCTCGGCCGCCGTGGCCGTCGCACCCAAGCGTTGATCGCGGTCGACGCATTGGCCAGCGCGACGCGATTGCTGCCGTCGGACGTCATGCCCCTGCTAGAGCGACACCGCGGTGTGCGGGGCCTGGTTCAACTACGCGAAGTCCTCGACTTGATGGATAACGGCGCCGAATCCCCGCAGGAGACCCGCACTCGAATGCTGCTCGTCGACGCGGGGCTTCCTCGGCCGCAGACGCAGATCGTCGTGGGCCGTTGGCGCATCGATATGGGTTGGGAGGAATTCAAGGTGGGTGTCGAGTACGACGGGCCTCAACACTGGACCGATCCAGCGCGTCGCACTCGCGACATCGACAAATACGCCGATTTAGACAGGCGTCGTTGGCGAATGGTGCGCGTCAACGATGAGCTCCCGAGGTATCGCCGGCATGAAATCCTGGCGCGTACGTGCGAGGCGTTACAGGCAGCTGGTGCCGAATGGCCAGTTATTGCACGCGTTCTGGGGCTACAGCGTGGCATAAGTGGCCACTCGACGGCGTCAGAGCGTCGCGGGCAGACCGAATTGCTCGAAGGACGACATGTGGAAGGCCACGACGTGCGAAATACCGTCCGGGCGGACGGCCATGACGTGCATCTGGAGCGGCTCGTGCACGCCGGTTTCCCGATTGATGATGTACAACGCCGCGGCAGGCTGACCGTTGGCGGTGGTGCGGATGAAGCGCATATCCCCGGCGGCCTCGGCCGGGCAGTGCGTCTTGGACAGCAAGACGATGTTCTCCGGCCCCTGATACCAGCCGTCGAACGGTGGCATCTCCCAGACGGCGTCGGCAGTGAACAACTCGACGAGCTTGTCGATGTCATAGGACTCGAACGCGGCGATGTAGCGCGTCAGCAGATCCTGCGCCTCCGGCGAGTCCGGCGGCTGTAGCTGGTCGTCCTGGCTGGGGCCTACAGCGTCGAGCTGCGCCCGTGCGCGCTGCAGCAGGCTGTTGACCGCCGCTGTTGACGAGCCGATCGCGTCGGCGACCTCGGCCGCCTTCCACTGCAGCACCTCGCGCAGCACCAGGACCGCGCGCTGCCGCGGCGACAGATGCTGCAGCGCGGCCACGAACGCCAGCCGCACCGACTCCCGGGAAGCGACGATCTCAGAGGGATCAGAGGGGTCAGCCGAACCATCTGGCAGGGGCTCCAGCCACGGCACCTCATCGCGTGCCGTGATGTCATCGACGGGATCAGAGCTCGGTGCGCCCAACCCCGTCGGCAACGGGCGGCGCTGCCGTGAGTCGAGGGCTGTCAGGCATGTATTGGTGGCGATCCGGTACAGCCATGTCCGCAGTGAGGACTGACCCTTGAAACCGCCGTAGGCCTTCCACGCGCGCAGGTACGTTTCCTGGACCAGGTCCTCAGCGTCATGCAACGAGCCGGTCATCCGGTAGCAGTGCGCCAGCAGCTCACGCCGGTGCGGCTCGGCCTTGAGCAGGAACTCGTCGTCGGTTTCGTGCGCGAGGACGGTCACATGGCCGAGCTTACGCAGACCCCCCGACAACTACTCGCTACTCTCCCCTGATGGCCACCACCCGGACCGAACGCAGCTTCGACGGTGTCGGGGGCGTGCGCATCGTCTATGACGTGTGGACCCCGGACACCGAACCGCGCGGGGTCGTCGTGCTGGCGCACGGGTACGCCGAGCATGCCCGTCGCTATGACCATGTCGCGCAGCGGTTCGGCGATTCCGGCCTCATCACCTACGCCCTCGACCATCGAGGTCACGGCCGTTCCGGCGGCAAGCGGGTCTATCTACGGGACATATCTGAATACACCGCCGACTTCCACACGCTGGTCGGCATCGCGGCCGCCGATCACCCCCAGCTCAGCCGCGTCGTGCTTGGCCACAGCATGGGTGGGGGCATCGTGTTCGCCTACGGCGCCGAGCATCCCGATGACTACGCCGCCATGGTGCTGTCCGGGCCTGCGGTCGATGCCCAGGACGCAGTGTCGCCGGTGATGGTGTTCGTGGCCAAGCTGCTCGGCAAGATCGCACCAGGACTGCCCGTCGAACAGCTGCCGACCGACGCGGTGTCGCGTGACCCCGAGGTGGTGGCCGCCTACAACGCCGACCCGCTTGTTCACCACGGCAAGTTGCCCGCAGGCATCGCCCGCGCGTTGATCGGGGTCGGCGAGACGATGCCCCAGCGCGCAGGCGCGCTGACCGCGCCGCTGCTCGTCGTGCACGGCGAGCAGGACAAGTTGATCCCCGTCGCGGGCAGCAGGCACCTTGTCGAGTGCGTCGGCGCCACAGACGTGCACCTGAAGGTGTACCCCGAGCTCTACCACGAAGTCTTCAATGAGCCCGAACGCGCCGTGGTACTCGATGACGTCAGCTCCTGGATCGAGGTTCGCCTTTGAAACGCGTTGTCCTGCTGGCTGTTACGTTGGTGCTGGCGCTTGCCAGCTGCTCGTCGGAGGATCATCGCTGGATCGACGACGAGGTCACCTTCGATGCCGACGGCCTGACCATCCACGGCACCTACCGGCACCAGCAGGGCGCCGGTCCCGGACCTGCGGCGCTGCTGATCTCCGAAAGCGGGCCGACGGACCGCAACGGCGACAACGCGGTCGTCGGTCCCATCGGCAACATGCGCCAACTGGCCGAACACCTCTCGGACCGCGGCATCGCCAGCCTGCGCTACGACAAGGTCGGTACCGGCAAGACCGGTATCGGTCCATACCGGCCGAACGATGTCGTCAGCGCCGTCTACACAAAGGGTGCCGACGCGGCCGCTCGCTACCTCGCCGATCAGCCCGGCACCGACAAGGCGCAGATCTCAGTGTACGGACACGGTGAGGGCGCGATCCATGCGTTGACGCTTGCGGCCGACACCACGCCCGGCGCGCCGAAGATCCACTCGCTGGGCCTGTTTCAGCCGCTGCCCGGCCGCTATCTCGACATCATCACCAACCGGGTGCGGGGCGACGCGAGCCCCGAGACGCTGTCGGCGTGGCTGGCGGCCGTCGATGAAATCCGGGCCAAGGGCACCGTGCCTGCGCAGCTGCCGGAGGGGCTGAACGCCATCGTCAACCCGGGCAATGTGAAGGCGGTAGTCGAGACGGACAAGATCGACCCGCTGGCGCTGGCCGCGAAGGTGCCCGCAGGCACTCCGGTCTTGTTGACATGCTCGGACACCGACAGCCAGGCCAAGTGCGACACCGAGAAGCCCCTGATCGATGCGCTGCAACACACCCAGCTGAAGGTTGTCGAACTCAAGGGCGTCAACCATGTGCTGCACGACGATCCCAGCGACAGCATCGCCAACCTGACCAAGCCGGCGCCGCTTTCTCCACAGGTGGTCACGGCGCTCGACGTCTTTGTCGGTCAAAAGTCCTAATCTGGCGCAATGACTGACGACAAGATGCTGGCGCGGATCGCCGCGCTGCTTCGCCAGGCCGAGGGGACCGACAACCAGCATGAGGCCGATGCGTTCATGGCCGCCGCGCAACGGCTGGCCACCGCGACGTCGATCGACCTCGCGGTCGCGCGCGCACATTCAGACAAGCGCACGAAGGTGCAGACTCCTGTGCAGCGCACCATCACCATCGGCAACGCGGGCAGCCGCGGGCTGCGCACTTATGTGCAGCTGTTCACGGTGATCGCGCTGGCCAACGACGTGAAGTGCGACGTCGCGTCCAATTCGACGTTCGTCTATGCGTACGGCTTCGCCGAGGACATCGATGCCAGCCATGCGCTGTACGCCAGCCTGGTGATGCAGATGGTCCGGGCGTCCCAGTCCTACATCTCGTCGGGGGCACACCGGCCGACGCCGACGATCACCGCGCGCCTCAACTTCCAGCTGGCGTTCGGCGCACGCGTCGGCAGGCGACTGTCGGAGGCACGTGAGCAGGCGCAGCGTGAAGCCACCAATGGCCGTGACAGCCGCCCGGGAACCGCTATCGCATTGCGGAACAAGGATCTTGAGCTGAAGGACTTCTACCGCGAGACCTCTCCGGCGCGCGGGACGTGGCGTGCCACCACTGCGACGGCGGGCTACTCGTCGGCGGCCAGGCGCGCCGGCGACAAGGCAGGCAGGCGAGCGCGGCTGGGCAACAGCGCCGAACTGGCCGGTGCCCGGTCGGCATTGGAGAAGTGACGCCGCGCGACGCGCAGCGGGCAAAGGTTTACGCCGCTGAGGAATTCGTGCGGACGCTGTTCGACCGCGCGGCCGAGCACGGCAACCGCGTCGTCGATTTTTTCGGCACGCAACTGACGCTGCCGCCGGAAGGGCGGTTCGCGTCGGCGCCCTCGGTGCAGCGCTACGTCGACGAGGTGCTGGCACACCCCGCCGTCCGTGCGCGCTGGCATGCCGTCGGCGCGCTGACGGTGCGGGCCCGCCGCGGGGCCACCGCCGCCCACTATGAGCGCTCCGATGACGATGGGGCGGCCATCGCGGTTCCCGACCGTGGCTCGACATGGGCGTTGCGTGAGCTCGTCGTGTTGCACGAGATTGCCCATCACCTGAGCGATGCCGAACCGCCGCACGGGCCGCAGTTCGTCGAGACGTTCTGCGGGCTGGCAGAGGCGGTGATGGGGCCGGAGGTCGCCCACGTTTTGCGGGTCGTGTACGCCAAAGAAGGTGTGCGGTAGCGTTCGTCGCGTGACGGAGCCGGATCCGAAGGCGCTCGACGAGATGTTCAACCGCGCGTTGCGCAGCGAGGACGATGCGCTGATCGCGGCGCGGGAGGCAGGTGCTGCCGCCGGGATGCCCGCGATCGAGGTGTCGGCCCAACACGGAAAGCTGTTGTTCTTGTTGGCGACCGCGATGCACGCCACCCGGGTGCTGGAGATCGGCACGCTCGCGGGATACAGCACCATTCAACTGGCGCGCGCTGTCGGACCTGGCGGCCGGGTGGTCACGCTCGAGTACGAACCCAGGCATGCCGAGGTGGCGCGGCAGAACCTGGTGCGGGCCGGGGTCAACGACCAGGTGGAGGTGATCGTCGGCGCCGCACTGGACACGCTGCCGACACTCGCCGACCGTGAGGAACCGTTCGACCTGATCTTCATCGACGCCGACAAGGAGAACAACGTCTCCTACGTCGAGTGGGCGATCAAGCTCGGCGCGCCTGGCTCAATCATCGTGGTGGACAACATCGCTCGCTCCGGGCGCGTGCTCGACCCGGCGCCCGACGACCATCAGGCCCGCGCCGTGCGCGACATGCTGGAGATGATGGGCGGAAACCCGCGGCTGGATGCGGCGGCGATCCAGACGGTCGGCACCAAGGGCTGGGACGGCTTCGCGGTCGCGATCATCAACGAGCCCGTCGATTAGAAGGAGTTGACCAGAATCACGTAGACAGCCGTGCCGGCTCCGACACTGAGAATCGTGCGGCGCCCACCTGTGAGGTGAATGCCGACGGTCGCCGCGACGGCGAGCAGCGCAGCCAGCGTGGCTCGAGGGTCGGCGCTGATGGTTCCACGCAGGGCGTTCACCGCGAGGATGGCAAGGATGCCGACGGGCATCGACGCCGAGAGATATTGCACGACAGTCGAATTACGCAGCGGGCTGAGCGCCGCGAACGGCACGGCCCGCAGGGCGAGCGTGATGCTGAAGACAATCGCAAGGAACGCGACGAGATACGAGGTGCTAGGCACCGGCAATCTCCCTCGCGGTTCCACGGGCGAACTGGTAAACCACCAGCAGCCCCACGAAAATCACCATCGAGGTGAACAGCGCGACTTTCGGCGTCAGAACGAGCGCCACCGCGACACTCACCACCGCCAGCAGTGCCGGCGGGACGTCGCGGCTGGAGCGAAGGGCGTCGAGCGTCAGAACGACGAACAGTGCGCACAGCGAGAACTCCAGGCCCTTGATCGGCGCCGGCAGCGCGGCCCCGACCGCAACACCGATGAGACCGCCCCCGACCCAATACGTTTGGCAGGCAATCTGCATCGCCAACAATCGCGGGGCTGACCGTTGGTCCGGCGGTAACGATCCGCTGGTGGCGTACGCCTCGTCAATCATTGCGTAGACCGAGTACGCCTTGGCGAACCGGTCGCGCACCAAGTGAAGTGGGAACGAGAACGCGTAGAAGATGTGGCGAAAGTTGACGACCAGGGTGGTCAGCGCGACCGCGGCCAACGGCACGACGGCGGCGATCATGCCGACCAGCATCAGCTCAAGGGAGCCCGCGAACGCGGACAGGGACAGCGCCGGCGCCAGCCACCACGGCAGGCCGGCCTGAATGACCAGCAGACCGAGCGCAATCCCCAGTGGGAAGATGCCAAGCCCCGCGGAGAACGAATCGCGGATGCCTGCCATGACCTGGTGTCGGGTATCTCGGCGCATGCATCCATGGTTTCGCAGATCACGCGCCACGTGGTTGCGAATATTGCTGAACAGACCACCTGCGGTGCAATGATCTATTTGTGGACAGGATAGATCGAGCAATCATCGCCGAGTTGGAGCGGGATGGGCGGTTGACGAACGTCGAGCTTGCGCACCGTGTCGGACTCACGACCGGGCCGTGTTTGCGGCGCGTCCAACGGCTCGAGGCCGACGGCGTCATCTGCGGCTACCGGGCGGTGATCGACGCCGCGGCTGTCGGTCGATCTGTCGAGGTCCTGCTCGATGTCACCCTGGAGGCGCAGGATGCGGACACCGTCGAGCACGTCGAGCGGGTGCTGACCGAAGCCGAGGAGGTCGTCGAGTTGCGACGCCTGTTCGGGAGTCCCGACTATTTCGTGCGGGTCGCGGTCGCCGACCTGGCGGCGTACGAGCTCTTCCTGAGCCGGCGCGTCATGACCATCCCGCGGGTCAGGGGTGTCACGTCGCGTTTCACGATGAAGATGTTGAAGCCGACCTGACGCTCAACGCGGCAGGCTCTGTTTGTGTTCCATATGAACCCCGGGACTCGTGGCGGGACCGTACCTAGCGTGAAAGTCATAGGGCACAAAACGCCATCGAACACGGAGGATGTCATGAACAACAAACAGCGCTTCATCACAGCGGTTTTGGCCGCGGGAGCCGCCGCGGCGGCGTTCGCATCGGCGCCGACTGCCTTTGCGGCAGAAACGCGTACATGCGGTGGCGGCGGCGGCGCGACCATCTGCCAGAGCCCTGGCAACGTGGAGTTCCACACCGAGCCGCCGCGAGTCCAGGCGCCGATGGTCTACGGGCCGTTCTCGAATCCGATCCCGTTCTTGTTCAACTAGTTTCAGCGCACTCAGTCGTAGTCATGATTGGGGCATGACACGTCGACGTAGACAGTGGTGAACTCGCCGGGGGGCGGGTCCCACTGGCCGGGATTGTTGATAGCCGACACCCAGCAGACCGATAGCGATTTGGTGTCGTACCCCGTCAACCAGTTGATGACGACGTTGTAGCCCTGCGCCTCGAGGTCATTGATCACCGACTGCGCTGACCCGTTGATATACACGGGATCGGCTGCCGCGGGTGCACACAAAATCAGCGGGCAGCCCAACGCCATCGGCAGTGGACCAAGGTAGCGCGGCAATCTCGACATCTCTCACCGATTCACACGGAGTGACGGTTTCGGTTGTCATTATCACGCAAAAGCATGACGAGGCCGCCCTTCTTGCGCACTTCTCCGATTCGCCAACGTTTGATCGCGTGGGTGTGTTACTGCAGGGATATGTCAAAGACTCTGCCGATAGGCGTTTTTGCCGCATGTGCCACGCTGATCGGGTCGCCGGTCGCTCATGCGGATCGAGCTGAACCACCGCCGCTATACGGGTACTACAACCTGTTCATCGACTTCTCGAAGCAGACGTTCAACGGTATACCGACACCGATGGAGTCGAAAACGTTTCCTGTCCTATTCACCACCCAATGTGACGTGAACGGTTGTGTCATGCGCATGGATAACAAGGACGACCATGCCCGCAATCCAGGCGCTCCCTTGGCTTACGAGTACAGATGGAACAACGACCGTTGGGAAACGAGCGGTGAGTATCCCTACTTCTGCGATCGCAACAACCCCAAAAGCGCAGTGAAGGCGCAACGCTCGGACTACTGGATCCCGAACCCTGACGGTAGCTTCTTCGGAGAGCGCACCCTCATCACTGATGGAGCCGGATGCCCAGGTGAGGGGCCAGGCACCCATTGGGTGCCAATATCGGTGACACCCATCGATCCACCACCGCCGGCCTAGCCGCAGACCGCTCCGCCCGCCGCTGAGCCGACCAGCTTGATGTACTTGGCCAGCACTCCTGTGGTGTAGGTCGGCGGCAGAGGCGTGAAACCCGCCTTGCGCGTCTCGAATTCGTCCTTGTCCACCAGGACGTCCAACGTGCCTTTGCCGACGTCGAGGCGGATCTTGTCGCCGTCCTCCAGGAACGCGATCGGCCCAGCGTCGACCGCCTCGGGCGCGACGTGTCCGACGCACAGCCCGGTGGTGCCGCCGGAGAACCGGCCGTCCGTCATCAACAAAACGTCCTTGCCAAGCCCCGCGCCTTTGATGGCGCCGGTGATCGCGAGCATCTCCCGCATTCCCGGGCCGCCCTTGGGCCCTTCGTAGCGGATGACGACGACGTCGCCTGCGGTGATGGTGCCGTCTTCAAGGGCGTCCAGCGCGGCGCGTTCGCGTTCGAAAACCCTTGCCGTGCCTTCAAACACGTCCGAGTCGAAACCTGCCGATTTCACCACCGCGCCCTCGGGGGCAAGCGATCCGTGCAGGATCGTGATACCGCCGGTCGGGTGGATCGGATTGTCAAGCGCGCGCAGCACCTTGCCGTCGGGATCCGGCGGTGCGATGTGTGCCAGGTTCTCGGCCATTGTCTGCCCCGTGACGGTGAGGCAATCACCATGCAGCAGACCGGCATCCAGCAATGCCTTCATCACGACGGGCACACCGCCGATGCGGTCGACGTCGGTCATCACGTGCTGGCCGAACGGCTTGACGTTGGCCAAGTGCGGAACCTTCGCGCCGACGCGCGTGAAGTCCTCCAACGTCAGCTTGACGTTGGCTTCGTGTGCGATGGCCAGCAGGTGCAGCACCGCGTTGGTCGAGCCGCCGAACGCCATCACCACCGCGATCGCGTTCTCGAACGCCTCCTTGGTCATGATGTCGCGCGTGGTGATGCCACGGCGCAACAACTCGACGACGGCCTGCCCGCTGCGCCGGGCGAAGCCGTCGCGGCGGCGGTCGGTGGCGGGCGGTGCAGCGCTACCTGGCAACGACATGCCCAGCGCCTCGGCCGCGCTGGCCATCGTGTTGGCGGTGTACATGCCGCCGCACGCGCCCTCGCCGGGACAGATCGCGCGCTCGATTGCGTCGACGTCCTCACGCGGCATCAAGCCGCGGGCACACGCGCCGACGGCCTCGAACGCGTCGATGATCGTCACCTCACGCTCGGTGCCGTCCGACATCTTGGCGATACCGGGCAGGATCGAGCCGGCATAGAGGAAGACGTTGGCCAGGTCGAGACGTGCGGCGGCCATGAGCATGCCGGGCAGCGACTTGTCGCAGCCTGCCAGCAGCACCGAGCCGTCCAGACGCTCGGCCTGCATCACCACTTCCACGCTGTCGGCGATCACCTCGCGCGACACAAGCGAGAAGTGCATCCCCTCGTGTCCCATGGAGATGCCGTCGGAGACCGAGATCGTGCCGAATTCCATCGGGAAGCCGCCCGCGGCGAACACTCCGTCCTTGACGGCCTTGGCCAGCCGGTCGAGCGACAGGTTGCACGGGGTGATCTCGTTCCACGACGAGCCGACACCGATCTGCGGCTTGGCGAAGTCTTCGTCGCCCATTCCTACTGCCCGTAGCATCCCGCGGGCGGCGGCCTTCTCCAGGCCGTCGGTGACGTCGCGGCTGCGGGGCTTCATATCGGGCGTATCGGAGGGCAGTGAGGGCATGGGTCTCAGTATGCCGCCGGCGTTTCGACCGGCCAACCGTTATCCATACCCCCACGGGGTACCCTGGACGCATGAGGTCTGCGACCCATCGAGTAGCCGCAGCGCTGGCCGCCGCGACCACCGCCCTGTTTCTGTCGTCGTGTAGCAGCCCGGCGTCGGACGGGCACGCGGGTCACGAGCACGCCGACGAGCCCGTCATCACCGGGCAGCCGGCAGGCTACAACGCCGATGATGTCGCGTTCGCCACCAGCATGATTCCGCACCACCAGCAGGCCGTCGACCTGTCGGCGATGGTGCCCGACCGCTCCACCAACGCCGGGCTTGTCGCGCTTGCCCAGCAGATCTCGGCCGCGCAGCAACCGGAGATCAATGTCATGAAGGTGTTCCTGGTGCAGTGGACAGACGGCGCAGGGAATCCCACGTCCAGTAATTCCGGGCACACCGGTCACGGGAACGCGATGCAGGGAATGGTCGACGCGGCCACCATGACCAAGTTGGAGTCGCTGACCGGCGCGGAGTTCGACAAACTGTGGCTGGAGTCGATGATCGGCCACCACCAGGGCGCGATCGAGATGGCCAAGGCCGAGATCGCCAACGGCGACAACGTGGACGCCAAAAACCTGGCCAAGAACATCCTCACAACGCAGGAAGCCGAGATCGGCCAGATGAAGCAGATGGTGGGAGGCTGAAATGACTGCCGCACATGGTTATTCGCAGCAGAAAGAGAACTACGCCAAGCGGCTGCGCCGGATCGAGGGCCAGGTCCGCGGCATCGCGAAGATGATCGACGAGGACAAGTACTGCATCGACATCCTCACCCAAATCAGCGCCGTCAACAGCGCACTGCAGTCGGTGGCGCTCGGCCTGCTCGACGAGCACCTCGGCCATTGCGTCACACAGGCCGTCGCCGAAGGCGGCGACGAGGCCGACGCCAAGCTGGCCGAGGCGTCGGCCGCGATCGCCCGGCTTGTGCGCTCCTAGTCCACGGTCACTGTTTGGTGTAGCCGGTCGGGCGCACGACGAGGATCACGCGGTCGGCCTTGTCGGGCGGCGGCTCCGTCAGCGGGCCGCTGTAGCGATCGTTGAGGTGCAGGTAGAACGCACCGGTGGGATCGGGCACGATCTCCTCCACCACGCCGCGTACCTC
>JAVXWV010000672.1:0-5627 GCA_032230775.1 Mycobacterium sp.
GCCGCGGTCGTCGGCGTGGTGGGTGTTGTTGCGGGGCTGGGTTATTGGGCGTTGTCGCCGCGGACGGTCAACGCCCAGTGCGTCCAGGAGGACGCCAACGGCGGGCCGATCGTCGTGCCCGACAGCAATTGCACGGGCAACACCGGCGGCGGTGGCGGCGGCAGCGGCTTCTTCTTCTACAGCGGTGGTCACCAGTACCGCTACTACTACGGCAGCACCGGAACCGTCGGGTCACGGCCTGTTGGCGGAACGACGATCGCGCCGAAGGGCACCACAGTCAAGACGTCGTCGGGCAGCACCATCCAACGCGGCGGTCTTGGCAGCAAATTTTCCGGCAGCAGCGGCGGCGGCTAGAGGGTCCGTGAAGCGGGTCAGAACAGAGCGGCGGCCGAACTGGTTGTCGATCGTGGAAGAACAGGGGCTCGTCTTCGGCACGCCCGCGCTCGATGCGGCCGGCGGGGACCGTACGTACTGGGACGAGTCGGTGTACTACGAGTTCGAGATGGACGAGGTGCTCGCGCTGGAGGCCGACGTCGAGCTGTTGCATTCGATGTGCCTGAACGCCGTCGAACAGGTCGTGCTCATGGAACGCTACGCGGACTTTGGTCTGCCGGAGTGGAGTTGGCAGCCGATCGCCGAGTCGTGGCGGCGGTCCGATCCGTACGTCTACGGGCGTTTCGACCTGCGTTACGACGCGCGCGCGCCTGCGAAGCTATTGGAGTACAACGCCGATACCCCCACCACGTTGCTGGAGTCGGCTGTCTTGCAGTGGCACTGGCTGCAGGATGTGTTCCCCGGCTTCGATCAATGGAACTCGCTGCACGAGCAGCTCGTCGATCGCTGGAAGATCGTGCGGGATACCTTGCCCGGCAACGAGCTTTACTTCTCATGGTCCGGCGCCGAGCAGACCGGCGAGGATCAGATTACGACGACCTACATGCAGGAGACCGCGGCTGAGGCCGGGTTCGAGACGATAGCGCTGGAAATCGAGGACGTCGGCTGGGACACCGTGCTCGAGCGCTTCGTCGACTTGGAAGAAGCGCCGATTGCCGCGATGTTCAAGCTCTACCCGTGGGAGTGGGTGTTGGACGACGAGTTCGGCCAGCGCGTGGTGTCAAGCCTGCCGAAAACCACGTGGGTCGAGCCGCTTTGGAAGACGCTGCTGTCGAACAAGGCGATCCTGGCGATCCTGTGGGAGATGTATCCCGGCCACCCGAACCTGCTGCCCGCGTACCTCGATGACCCGCACGAGCTCACCGAGTATGTCCGCAAACCCAAGCTGGGGCGCGAGGGTGGCAACATCACCATCGTCGGTCCCGGCGTAGAGCTGGCCACCGGCGGTGTCTACGGCGAAGAGGGCTTCGTATATCAACTCTTCGACCCACTGCCGCTTTTCGACGACGTACGACCGTCGCTGGGCGCGTGGGTGGTCGGCGAATCTTCTGCAGGGTTGGGGATCCGCGAGGCCCCCGGACTGGTGACCACTGACCGTGCAGCTTTCGTCCCGCACCGCATCCCTTTGACCGAAGGAAGTTAACGATGACAACCACCCTGATGGCGCTGCAGTCCGACTTCTGGAATTCGATTGGCCGCGGCGTCGGCGCCATGTGGCTGTATGCGGCGGTCGGGCTGGTGCTGATGGTGATCGGGTTCTACGCGATCGACCTGACCACACCGGGTCCACTTCGCCAGATGGTCAAGCAGGGCAAGCCGAATGCCATCGTCATCTCTGCGGCGGGCATCGTCAGCATGGCGTTCATCGTGGTGCTGGCGATCTATTCGTCTGGGGGCAGGTTGGCAGAGGGACTAATTGCCACCGCGATCTTCGGCTTCGTCGGAATCGTGGCGCAGGTGGTCATGATGCGTGTCGCCACGATGGTGCTCGGCGTCAACATGTCCGGCTGTTTGGAATCCGACAGCTTTTCCAGGGAGTCGCTCATGGTGGCCGCCGCGCAATTCGCGCTCGGGCTGGTGGTGGCGGTCGCCATCCTTTAGGGCAAATGCGCCGCTGTATCTATAGCCAGGTGTCGTCGGTGGTGGTGGTGAGGAACGCCTCCAGATCGTCACGCCAATGCGCGGGTGTGGTCTTGTCCGGCTCGATCCCGGTGTAGTCGCCGCGGTAGAACAGCAGCGGCCGCGGCTTCTTGTACGGCACGTCGGACAGCGAATGAACGGCGCCGAACACCACGAAATGATCGCCGCCGTCGTGCACGGAATGCACCGTGCAGTCGATGTGCGCCAGCGTTCCTTCGATGATCGGTGAGCCGAGTTTCGAAGGGCTCCAGTCGAGTCCGCCGAACTTGTCCGGCTCCTTGGAGCCGAACCGCGCCGAGACGTCCTTCTGCTTCTCATGCAGCACGTTGACGCAGAAGTGACCGCTGGCCTCGATCGCCTGCCACGACCGCGACACCTTGGTCGGGCAGAACAGCACCAGCGGCGGATCCAGCGACAATGCGGCGAACGACTGGCATGCGAAGCCGATAGGCGCACCGTCGTGCACGGTGGTGATCACGGTGATGCCGGTGCAGAACTGCCCGAGCACATTGCGGAATGTGCGGGGGTCGAGCGGTTCGGCCGACACTGTTACTTGAAGCCGATGCTGAAGTCGTGGCCCCAGAGGCTTACCGCGGTGCTCTCCCTGGCCACCCAGCCCCCGTCCTCGACCTCCAGTCCCTCGCAACCGAATTCGATGTCAAAGCCGCCAGGTGTCTTCATGTAGAACGACAGCATCTTGTCGTTGACGTGGCGGCCCAGGGTCGCCGACATCGGCACCTTGCGGCGCAGCGCGCGGTCGAGGCACAGCCCGACGTCATCGCTGCCGCCCACCTCCATCATGAGATGGACGATGCCGCTTGGTGTCTCACCCGGCATGAAGGCCAGGCTGTGATGACGCGGGTTCACGCCGAAGAAGCGCAGCCACGCGGGCGGACCGTCCGCGGGCCTACCAACGAGTTGCGGTGGCAGCCGCATCGAGTCACGCAGCTTGAACCCCAGCACGTCGCGATAGAAGTGCAACGACTCAACATCGTCCTTCGTGGTCAGCACCACGTGGCCGAGTCCCTGCTCCTCGGTGACGAACTTGTGGCCGTACGGGCTGACGACGCGGCGGTGTTCCAGAGCGGCGCCGTGGAAAACCTCGAGGGTGTTGCCCGACGGGTCGTCGAACCTGATCATCTCGTCGACCCGGCGGTCGGCGAGCTCAGCGGCCGAGGCCTCCTTGTACGGCGTGCCCTCGACATCGAGCCTGTTGCGGATATCCTGCAGCTCCGCGGCATTGGCTGTCTCCCAGCCGGATTGAATCAGGCGGTCGTGCTCGCCGGGCACGATCACCAGGCGGGCCGGGAATTCGTCCATCCGCAGATAGAGCGCACCATCGGTCGAGCCGGAGCCCTCGACCATGCCGAGCACCTTCAGGCCGTACTCGCGCCAGGCTGCGACGTCGGTGGCCTCGATGCGGAGATAGCCCAGAGACTTGATGCTCATGACCGTCCTCCGTTCTTCGCGCGAGCGCCCATCACGAGCCTCCAAGGAAATCGATCGTCAGCTTGTTGAACTCGTCGAACTTCTCCAGCTGCGCCCAGTGTCCGCACTGTCCGAAGACGTGCAACTGGACCTTCGGGATCTGTTTGAGGGCCACCAACGCACCGTCGAGCGGATTCACGCGGTCCTCCCGACCCCAGATGAGAAGTACCCGCTGGCGCAGCTTGTACACCTCACGCCACATCATGCCGAGCTCGAAGTCGGGACCCGAGAACGACTTACCCATCGCCCGGGTGGCGGCCAGCGATTCTTCAGTGCTGGCGATCGCGAAGCGCTCGTCGATCAGTTCGGGGGTGATCAGCTTCTGGTCGTACACCATGATCCGCAGGAACGCCTCGAGGTTCTCGCGGGTGGGTTCATAGGAGAACTTGCCGAGAAGCTTCACGCCCTCGGTCGGGTCGGGCGCGAACAGATTGACGGAAAGGCCACCAGGACCCATCAGCACGAGCCGGCCTGCGCGCCTGCCGTTGTCCAACGCGAACCGGACCGCGGTGCCGCCACCGAGCGAATTGCCCACCAGGTCAGCACTTTCGATGCCGAGGTGGTCGAACAGGTTCAACAACGCGGTCGCGCTGTAACGGTTGTACTGCTCGTGCTCGGTGTGCTTGTCGGAGTGGCCGTAGCCGGGCTGGTCGACGGCGAGCACATGGAAGTGCTGCGCCAGCACCCCGATGTTGCGCCCGAAGTTGGACCAACTCGACGCGCCGGGCCCGCCACCGTGTAAGAGCACAATCGTGGGACCGTTGCCCACACCGGCTTCGTGGTAGTGCAGCCGCATATCCTCGCGGACCTGCGCGTAGCGAGAGGTCGACTCGAAGGTAATCTCTTTCGGTTTAGACAACGACCGAGTCATCAGACCATCGTGTCCTGCGGCGGCAGCCCGAACTCGTTGTTACCGAAGATCAGGTAGGCGCGTTCAGGGTCGTTCGCCGCATGCACCCGGCCCGCATGCGCATCACGCCAGAACCGTTGCACCGGAGCGTCGTTGTTGAGCGCGGTGGCGCCGGACGCCTCGAAGAGCCTGTCGATGGATGAGATGGCGCGACCGGTGGCACGTACCTGATCGCGGCGTGCACGGGCGCGCAGCTCGAACGGAATCTCCTGGCCCGCCTTCAGCAGCGAGTACTCGTCGCCCACATTGCCGATCAGTTGGCGCCATGCGGCGTCGATGTCGCTGGCCGCCTCGGCGATTCGCACCTTAGCGAAGGGATCGTCCTTGGCCTTCTCCCCTGCGAACGCGGCACGTACACGCTTGCCCTGGTGTTCGACGTGGGCGTCGTAGGCGCCATAGGCCATGCCGACGATCGGCGCGGAGATGGTCGTCGGATGCACAGTGCCCCAGGGCATCTTGTACACCGGTGCGGTGTTGGTCTGCAGACCGCCTGCCGTGCGGTCGTTCATCGACTTGTACGACAGGAAGCGGTGCCGCGGCACGAACACGTCCTTGACCACCACCGTGTTGCTGCCGGTTCCACGGAGGCCGACAACGTGCCAGACGTCGTCGATGCGGTACTCGCTGCGCGGGATCAGGAAGCTGCCGAAGTCGACAGGCCTGCCGTCCTTGATGACCGGGCCGCCGAGGAACGCCCACGTGGCGTGGTCGCAACCCGACGACCAGTTCCAGGACCCGCTGACGAGGTAGCCGTCGTCGACGACCGTGCCCGCCCCCATCGGCGCGTAGGACGACGAGATGCGGACGGTCGGATCCTCGCCCCACACCTCCTCCTGCGCCAGCTGGTCGAACAGTGCGAGGTGCCAGTTGTGGACGCCGATGATCGAGCCGACCCAGCCGGTGGATCCGCAGGCAGTCGCGATACGGCGGACCGCTTCGTAGAACGCCGTCGGATCGCACTGCAGGCCCCCCCACTGCTCGGGCTGGAGCAGCTTGAAGAAGCCGACCTCGTCGAGCTCGGCCACCGTCTCGTCGGGCAGCCGTCGAAGGTCCTCCGTCGCCTGGGCGCGCTTGGCGATCAGCGGCAACAGGTCGTCGATGCCGGCTAGGACCGACTTCACGTCACCCTGTTCAATGGACGTCACTGGTTTGCCTCCCGGGAGTACGGACTGAGAGAAGATTAGAACACGTTACG
>JAVXWV010000711.1:0-4665 GCA_032230775.1 Mycobacterium sp.
CCAACTCCTTCTTGAGCACTTTGCCCATCGCGTTGCGCGGCAGGCTATCCACCAGCCGAACCTCGCGCGGCCGCTTGTGCGCCGAAAGTTGTTGTGCAACAAAATCGATTAGCTCCTGCGGATCGGCATCACCGACGACGAAGGCGACGATGCGCTGGCCGAGATCGTCGTCGGGCACGCCGATCACCGCGACCTCGGCGACACCGCGGTGGCCGAGCAGTGCGGTCTCGATCTCCCCTGCACCGACCCGGAAGCCGCCCGTCTTGATCAGGTCGACCGACTCACGGCCGACGATGCGGTGCATGCCAGCTCCGTCGATCACCGCGACGTCGCCGGTGCGGTACCAATCCCCCTCGAACGCCTCGGCCGTGGCGTCTGGCTTGTTGAGATAGCCGTCGAACATCGTCGGGCTCTGAACCTGGAGGCGCCCAATGGATTCGCCGTCATTCGGCACATCGGCGCCATCCTCGTCGACCAGTCGCGTCTGCACGCCGATCAACGGCAGACCCACCGAGCCTGGCCTGCGTTCACCGTCGGCGCGGGTGGACAGCGTGATGAGCGATTCCGTGCTGCCGTAGCGTTCGACCGGCTGGTGCCCGGTGAGACGGGCCAGCCCGTCGAAGACCGGCACGGGAAGCGGCGCGCTCCCCGACACCAGCAACCGGGCCGACGCGAGTGCTCGCGCCGCATCGCTGTCGTCGACGACTCGTGACCACACCGTCGGCACCCCGAAATACATCGAGCCGCCCGCCGCCGCGGCATACGCTTCGGGGGTCGGTTTTCCGGTGTGCACGAACCGATTTCCGATCCGCAGCGAGCCGAGTAGCCCGAGCACCAGGCCATGCACGTGGTACAGCGGAAGCCCGTGCACCAGGGTGTCGTCGGGTGTCCACTGCCAGGCCTCGGCGAGCAAGTCGATGTCGGCAGCGATGGCGCGTCGGCTGACCACCACGCCTTTGGGCGGACCGGTGGTGCCCGAGGTGTAGATGATCAACGCGGTCGCATCCGGCGGCGGCTCGGCGTAGCGATGCCACGACCGGGCGTGCAGGCGAACCGGGATGTGGGGCAGGTCGTCGGTCTCCTCCGGCTTGTCCCCCAGCCACGCCTGCGCGCCGGAGTCGGTGAGGATGTGACGGCGTTCGGCGGCGCCGACATCAGCGGGCACCGGGACGACGGGTACCCCGGCGATCAGACACCCGGTGATGGCCAGCACAGTCGCGGGGGTCGAGGTTGCCAGGACGGCCACCCTGTCGGCTGCGGCGACCCGCTCGGCGACCGATGTCGCCGCGCCGACGATATCGCTGCGGCTCAGCACGACGCCGCCGATGCTCACCGCGTCGCCGATGTCCACACCAGCGACGACCGTCGCGGGGTTCAGCGAGGCCAGCAGCACGAACCGAGGTTACCCATACGGCGCTCGGCGATACTGGGCGCGTGAACCAGATCCATCGGGTGGCGTCGCGCGAGGTGTACCGGAACAGCTGGCTGACGCTGCGCGAGGACGACATCCGCCGTCCCGACGGCAGCCCCGGCATCTACGCCGTCATCGATAAGCCCACGTACGCGCTGGTGATCCCGCGCATCACCGATGAGGCTGGCGACCGCTTCCATCTGGTCGAGCAGTTCCGCTATCCGCTGGGCATGCGGCGCTGGGAATTTCCGCAGGGCACTGCTCCAGACCAGGAGGATCTCGAGCCGATCGCGCTGGCCAACCGAGAGTTGCGCGAGGAAACCGGATTGCGGGCCACCTCGATGGAGCTCCTGGGCATGCTCGACGTCGCGCCGGGGATGAGCAGCCAGCGTGGCCGGGTGTTCCTCGCGACGGGCATCACCGAGGGCGAGCATGACCGCGAGCACGAGGAGCAAGACATGCACAGCGGGTGGTTCTCCGGCGCCCAGCTGGAACGGATGATCCGCGACGGCGACATCACCGACGCACAGTCCATCGCGGCGTGGGCGCTACTCCTGCTGTCCGGGCGCTAGTCGCCAAGTTCAGCGGCGGCGATGAGTTCTCCCGCCCCGTGCGGTCTATTCGGGCATGAACGCCAAATCAAAGAACCTCGACGGATACGGCGCGCCGCCTATCGACTGGGAGCGGGTCCGCGATGTCCTGACTTCCGAAATCCCGCAGGGGCCGGACGCCGGCGGACCGAACCGGCACACGATATGGCTCACGACGATCAATCCCGACGGCTCACCACACGTGACGCCTGTCGGCGGCGGACATGTCAACGGTGCCTGGTACTTCACATCCGGGCCGGGCACCCGCAAGTCCCGCAACATCGCCGCGGACCCGCGTTGCGTCGTCAGCGTCGCGACGCATCCGTTCGACCTGGTGATCGAGGGCAGCGCCGCGCGCGTCACCGGCGCAGACGAACTGCGCGCCGTCGCCGATGAATACAACAGGGACGGTTGGCCAGCGCAGGTCGACGGAGACGCTTTGACCGCCGAATACAGCGCGCCGTCGGCGGGTCCGCCGCCCTGGCACGTCTACCGGATCACGCCCGCCACCGTGTTCGCGTTCGGCACCGCCGAGCCATACGGCGCCACGCGATTCGACATCACGCAGTGAGTTTTGAACCTCACGGTCTACCCGTTGAACAAACTAACCAGGTCGAAAGGGGGTGACACGGTGACCGCGATATTCGGAATGATGGCGATGATGCCCGTCCTGTTCGCCAGCGCGGGCTACGTCCTCGTGTCATCCGGCGGCACCGGCGAGTGCAAGGGATGCAAAGCTGATGACTGACGAGGACGCCGTTCGCGAACTCATTCTCCGCTGGGCCGAAGCCGTACACACCGGCGACCTCGAAACCGTTCTTGCCGACCACGATCCGGACATCGTCCAGTTCGACGTGCCGCCGCCTTACGACGGCCTTCGCGGCATCGACGCCTACCGGGAGTCCTGGCCGGAATTCTTCGAATGGCAACGCCAGGGTGCCGTCTTCGAAATCGTCGAGTTGGACGTGACGGCAGGCGCCGACGTGGCATTCGCGTACGCACTAGCACGCTGCGGCAAACCGGAGGACTTCGCGAAGAACCCTGACAATCGCCTGCGCATGACCTTCGGCCTGCGCAAGCGCGACGGCCGATGGGTCGTCACGCACGAACACGGTTCGTTCCCGTTGGTCGACTAGTGTCTGTGCTCGGCCAGCGCCCGCAGGAAGAACGTCAGATTGGCCGGCCGCTCAGCGAGCCTGCGCACGAAGTAGCCGTACCACTGCGTGCCGAACGGCACGTACACCCGGACGTGATTGCCCTCGTCGGCCAACCGCCGCTGCTCGGTATCGCGGATGCCATAGAGCATCTGGTACTCGAAATCATCGACCCCGCGGCCAGTCTCACGGGCCAGCACAGGCACCGCCTCGATGATCTGTGGATCGTGCGAGGCCACCATCGGGTAACCGGACCCCTCCATCAACACCTGCAGGCATCGTAGGTAGGAGTCGGTGACGTCGTCGCCGGCGCGATAGGCCACCGAAGCGGGCTCGTCGTAGGCGCCCTTGCACAACCGGATCCGCGCGCCCGACGCCGCGAACTCGCGGCAGTCATCCTCGGTGCGTTTCAGGTAGGACTGCAAAACCGTACCCAGCCAATCGAACTCGACGCGTAGATCGCGCACGATCGACAGCGTCGAGTCGGTGGTCGTGTGGTCTTCGGCGTCGACCGTCACCCAGGCTCCCACCCGCTGGGCCCGCTCACAGATCGTGTGCGCGTTCTCCAGCGCGATCTTTTCGCCGTCGTGCGGCAACGCCTGGCCCAGCGCCGAAAGCTTCAGCGACACCTCCGGTGGCCGCACGTTCGATGCGGACTCGCTGTGGCTGCCGAGCGAGTCGAGTAACTCCAGGTAGGCGTTGACCGTCGCGCTCGCGGAGTCGACATCGGTGACGTCCTCGCCGAGATAGTCGATGCTGACAAGGCGCCCCGAATAGCGGAGTTGCTCAACCGAATTCATCGCGTCGGCAACGGTTTCGCCTGGCACAAACCGGTGCACCACCTCACGAGTGACCGGCAGCCGCTCAGCCGTCCGCCGTAGCCCCTCCTGCCGGCTGGCTGCCAGGATCACCGGGCGCGCGACACGATGAAAGAGCTCGTTCATCATCACTCCCCCATGTGCGGGTAGTTGTGGTCAGTGGGCGGAACGAAAGTCTCCTTGATCGACCGGGCCGAGGTCCAGCGCAACAGGTTCAATGCCGAACCCGCCTTGTCGTTGGTGCCCGACGCCCGCGAGCCGCCGAACGGCTGCTGCCCCACCACTGCTCCGGTGGGCTTGTCGTTGACGTAGAAGTTGCCCGCCGCGTGGCGCAGTCGCTGCTCGGCGGCCAGCACCGCGGCCCGGTCGTCGGCGATCACCGCACCGGTCAACGCGTACTTCGCGCCCTTGTCGACGACGTCGAGAATGCGGTCGTATTCGTCGTCGGCATAGACATGCACCGACAGGATCGGCCCGAAGTACTCCGTGCTGAACGCCTCGTCCGTCGGGTCGTCGGACAGCAGCACCGTCGGGCGCACGAAATATCCTTCGCTGTCGTCGTATTCGCCGCCAACGGCGATCGTCACGTTGGCAGCACTCTTGGCCCGCTCGATCGCCTTGACGTTCTTTGCGAATGCCCGCTCGTCGATCAGCGCGCCGCCGTAGTTGGTCAGGTCGGTGACATCCCCGTA
>JAVXWV010000717.1:0-3166 GCA_032230775.1 Mycobacterium sp.
TCGACGCGATGCTCGCGGCGGCACACGGCCCCGATGCCGAACTGCCCGCCGACGTGCGGCGGGTGGACGTCCGCGACGCCGCCGCGCTGGCGCCGCTGCTCAAGGGCATCGACGTGGTGTGCCATCAGGCGGCGGTCGTGGGCGCGGGGGTGGACGCGGCCGATGCGCCGTCCTACGGCAGCCACAACGATTTCGCCACCTCCGTGCTCCTTGCGGAGATGTTCGCTGCGGGCTGCCAGCGGCTGGTGCTGGCCTCGTCGATGGTCATCTACGGGCAGGGCCGCTATGAGTGCGGAGAACATGGCCTCGTCGATCCGCTTCCGCGCACGCGAGCCGACCTCGACGCCGGTGTCTTCGAGCATCGCTGCCCGATCTGCGCACAGCGGGTGACGTGGCGGCTGGTCGACGAGGACGCGCCGCTTCGGCCACGCAGTCTGTACGCGGCGAGCAAGACCGCGCAGGAGCACTACGCGCTGGCATGGGCCGAGTCGACGGGCGGCTCGGTGGTCGCGCTGCGCTATCACAACGTGTACGGCCCGAACATGCCGCGCGACACGCCCTATTCGGGGGTGGCGGCCATCTTCCGGTCCGAGCTCGAAGCAGGCGACGTGCCAAGGGTTTTCGAGGACGGCGGGCAGATGCGCGATTTCGTCCACGTCGACGACGTCGCCGCGGCCAACGTCGCGGCCGTCGACGCGGGCCTTGCCGGCTTCTCGGCGTTCAACGTCTGCTCGGGGCGGCCGATCTCGATCCTGGAGGTGGCCACCGAGCTATGTGAGGCCCGCGGTGATGTGCTGCCCCTCGTCACCGGCCAGTACCGCAGCGGCGACGTGCGCCACATCGTCGCCGACCCGGCCCGCGCGGCGGAGTTGCTGGGGTTCCGGGCCGTCGTCGATCCGCGCGACGGTCTGCGCGAGTTCGCCTACGCACCGCTGCGCGGCTAGCCGGTGCGGCCGCATTGATGATGGCCCCGCTTAATCGCCGTGTTAATGTTTGCCGGTCTTGGGGGGCTTGCAAAGCAGCGTCCGCCGCTCGCATGTCTTTAGGGGAGGCTCGTATGGCCGGTAAGCACCGCAAATCGTCTCGCCGTCGGTCTTCTGACGCGCGGTCTTCTGCCGCGCGTCGCGGCGGCTCCGGCCTTGCCGCAGCCGCGGTGGGAGCCACCAGCCTGTCGACCGCGTTGATCACCGGTACCTCGACGGCCGTCGCGCCGTCTGTCGAGCTGGTGGCGCTGATCACGCCTGCCAATTCGACGGCGCAGATCTTCGCCGGTGCGACGTATTACGGCACGGACTACACGAAACCGCCTGCGTCGACGACCTACGGCCCGCAGCAGGTCGTCCCGTTCTTCCTGGGGCCTCAGGGCATCGCAGATGCCATCAGCGCCGCGGACGGCCACCCAACCGTGGTCCTGGCTTCCGGATGGGGTGCGGGCCAGACCGGCACCGCGCTGGGACAGCTGCGTGACAACCACGACCCGGCCCTAGACGACATCGAACTGGTGATCCTCGACAACAACACCAACCGCGCGGGCGGTGGCTTCTGGACCACCTATGCGCCGTTCGCTCCGCTACTTGGGACCTCGGCCGCACCGACCCCAAGCAATCTGGGTGTGCCTGCGTTGGACGTCGCCTACGAGTACAACATCAACTCGGACGCCCCCGTGGACCCGCTCAATCCATTCGCTGTCGGGAACAGCCTGGCCGCCTACATCTTCGACTACGGTGCGCAGTCGACCGCCGACGTTCCGCCGGAGGCTATAGCAGACGCGAAAGGCCTGGATGCAGACCCAACCGTGCACTACCACTACGTGGTAGCACCGGACGGCACGTTCACCAAGACAGCGCTGGACAAAAGCACCACAACCTACGTGACGTTTGAGTCCGGGGATCTACCCCTGACCCGCGCGCTGCGGCTGATTCCCGGTGGCGACATCGTGGCCGATGCGTTGGATCCGACCCTGACGGAGCTCGTCAATGCCGGCTACAACGACGGCAAAGGTATCCCCGGCAGCGAAGCGATCCCAAAGGATCCGACTGTGACTCGGCCGATGCAGCTGGGCTCCTCGATCGGTGCGTTGGGTGACGTGCCGGGTACCTTGCAGACCGGTTTGGATGCCGGCGAAAAGACGGCGCAAGACGATTTGGAATCGCCGGCGAACCTCGTCACCAAACCACTCGGCAAGGTGGGCAAGCTGCCAGTGCTGGGGTCGCTGGCGCTGCCCAATTCAACGGCGCCGCCCAATTCAACTCTGACGACAAACAAGCTGAGCACGACCAGCGGCAACCTGTTCGCCCCGGGTTCGAAGAGGCCCGGCAGCACCGCGTCGCCCGGTGGCGCAAACCCCGTAAAGACGTTCATCGACAGAATCAATGACGAAGTCAACAAGGTGACTGGCGGCGGCCTGCAAAAAGACAAGCCCGCTGACTCGACTGATCCGAAGTAGTCGACGCGTCGCGTCCTTACCGCGGTCCTTATCGTCACGCTCGTGGCTTCTGGATTGTTGGCGACGATGTGGTCGCAGCAGCGGCGGTGTTGCCAACCGGGCGCGACGTCGTGTTTGACACCGAGGACGGAATCCGGTTGGGGGCGTGGTATTTCCGCCGGGCCGGAGAGGCTGTATTGGTGCGCCACGGCAACGCGGGTGACCGTGACGACATCGTGCCACTGTCGCTGAGCCGGCGGCTGTACGACGCGGCCGTCGAGTCGAAGCGGCTCGTAGTGATACTGGTGAGATGACGCCAGCGATCTGCGAGCAGTTCGGTATCGATTTCCCGCTCTTTGCCTTCAGTCACTGCCGGGATGTGGTGGCCGCGGTCACCAACGCTGGCGGGTTCGGTGTGCTCGGCGCGACGGCATTTACGCCGCAGTGGCTGGACCAGGAGCTGTCATGGATCGACGAGCACGTCGGCGGAAAGCCGTACGGCATCGACCTCATCGTGCCCGCGAAGTTCGAGGGCAAAGGCGAGAAGCTGGCGCCCGGCGAGCTAGCGGGCCGGATCCCCGAGGACTACCGCGGTTTCGTCGCCGACCTGCTCTCGGCGCACGACATCGAACCTGAGGCGTCGCCGCGGACCGGCCCGTCGTTCCTCTCCGGCGACACCGGAAAGGACCTGCTCGAGGTGGCGTTCAGCCACCCGATCAAGCTGATTGCCAATGCGCTGGG
>JAVXWV010000727.1:0-3872 GCA_032230775.1 Mycobacterium sp.
TATGATGGCCAGGTCATGTCTACAAGGGACCGTCTGCTCGCGACCGCCGAGGAGCTGTACGGCGGCCAGGGCATCGATGCGGTGAGCCTGCGCGAGATCCAACGGGTCTCAGGGGTGAAGAACGTCAATGCGCTGCAGTACCACTTCGGCGACCGGGCAGGCCTGCTGAGCGCGCTGCTGGAGAAGCACAGCCATGACGTCGAGCTGCGCCGCCATGCGCTGCTGGATCGCTACGAAGCCGCCGGTGAGCAGGATCTGCGCGCACTCGCCGAAGCGCTGGTGCAACCGCTGGCCGCGAAGCTCGCCGAAGCCAATGGCGGGAACGCCTACCTATGCATATACGCCGACTTGATGAACCGCCGCCAGCCCATCTTCCCGCCGGAGGAACTCGCGGATCGCGACGACAGCATCAACCGCTGGCGCCAACTCGTCGACCCGTTCCTCGACCCGATTGCCGCGCAGTTGCACCGGCGGTTGGTCGTCATCCGCGTCGTCATCGGCGAGTTGGCCCGCCGGGCCGCGACGGCGCCGCACACCGATGACCGGGTGTTCGTCAGCCAGCTCATCGACCTGGTGTGCGCGATGCTCACCGCCGAGGCGTCACCCGAAACACGGCGGCTGGTCAAGGCACGCCCACGCGATTAGGACACCTTTTCTGCGTCAGGGCTGTGATTCGGTCCCGGAACAACCCTGGTGCAGAAATCGACGGCCGTCAGTCCACCGTCGTCGGCGCGTCGGAGACCTTCACCAGTCGCACCTCCGGGCGGGCGGGAACCTCGTCGGCGAGGAACCACCTGAAGGCGAGGTTGCCGAGCGGATAGTCCAGTGTGGTCAGGGAATTCGGGTGCGCCGTCATCCCACGGGAGACGACGATTGTGACGGAGCCGTCGGCGTTCGCCGCGGCGCTGTGGCCGTTGACCGAGCTGCGCGCATCGGCGACACCAGGGGTCGCCATGAACTGGTTCCACACCACCAGGTTCCAGAACCTGCACATCGGTGGCCGATGGGTGATCACGAGTGCCTCGTCGTCCTCCAGCACGAAACTGCCGTACGCATAGCAGGCGTCGCGTGCCGACCAGCCGAAGTTTGCATCCGGCACCTGGTAGGGATCGGCGAATTCATTTGCGGCTTGGGAGATCTCGTGCCCAAGGGTGTGCGCGTCTTCGACTCGCGCGCCGACGGCCAGCGGAAGGATCGCGAACATCGTGCGCATCCAGGCCGCGCTGGCCCGCAGGGCCGCCGCCGTCTCGGCATCGCCGTGCCGGAACGGGTCCGGTTCGTCGAGAGCCTCGATGCGCCATGCCACAGGGCGGCCCGTTTGCGGGTCAGCGTGGTAGTCGCGCGTCATCAGCACGGCCGCATCCGCCGTCGGCCCAAGGTCGAACGAGAAGTTGCCGTCGGCATCAATAGCACCGGAGCTGTCGAGATCGTCGTCGCGCACGATTGCGACGATGCGGTCGGACCACGCACCGGGCGACGGTTCGTTGTATGCGGTCACCGAGAAGTAGACGCTGTCACCGCGGTTGCCGCTGATGCGGTAGCGCCGCTTGGGATCGACCGGGCACATGAAGTAGTAGGCATCGGTGTTGTCGCCACCCCATCGGCGGTCGGGGCGGAACGGCGAGTTGACCTCGACCCACTTCGGCCGGCTGGGATCGGCGAAGAGGTAGGTGTCGAAGGCGACGCCGAGCGTCGTCGCGAGCATGCGGTAGCCGTCGGCGACGTGCCTGTCGTCGGTGACCGCCCGATCACCCTCGAGGAAGGAACGATCCAGGCCGCCAAGGGTTTCGAGCAGTTCGCGCCAGGCGGCGGTCGCTTCGTGAGTCATATGCTGATTCCTCTCAATATCAGGGTGGCCGTGCGCTCGATCCAGGTGTCGTCGAGTTCGGCGCCGCGGGTGAGCAGCGCAAGGAAGGTGATGCCCGCGAGGGCCTCGGTCAGTTCCGCCGCGGTCATGTCGGGTCGAACCTCGTTGCGCGCCACGGCTTTGGCGAGGCGCTCTGTCAGCCCGCGCGACAGGATGTCGCCGAATCGGTCCAGGAGTGCGGCGTGCAGCGTCAGGTCCGCCGACATCTCGCCGACGAGTCCCGGCAGGGCTGCCCGCGCGGCCGGGGTGGTCAGCACGGCAACCGTGCGGCGCACCATCTCGCGCACATCGCCTGCCAGGGATCCGGTGTCGGGCAGCTCGGTCCCGCTGCCGATCGGGAACACCGCCTCGTGCACCAGGTGTGCCTTGCTCGGCCAGCGCCGGTAGATCGCAGGCTTGCTGGTGCCTGCCCGCCGGGCGATCGCCTCGACCGAGAGCGCGGCATACCCGGTCTCGCCGAGCAGGTCGACGGTCGAGCGGAGCACCGCGCTGTCGATGCGTGGATCGCGAGGTCGGCCAAGGTCTGTTGTCATTACGAAACTCAGAGTAACATAAGTCGCCATGACCGACGCTACAACAGATCTCGTCCGCCTCGACGACCTCGCCGAGCCCCGCTTTTCCCCCGAGGCCGAGCAGATCCGCGACATGATGACCGCGCTGGCCGCCGACTGCCCGCTCGACTCGGATGCGTTGCACACCAGAGCGATTGCGGACACCGGCCTCGACGACTTCGGGCCCGACGACTACCGGGAACGACTCGACGTGTACCTCGCGGCGCTGCACGATATCGACGGCATGCACGGGCCGGGCCTGGTGAACTTCTTCGGCCAGCTGTCGCAGTGGCTGAATAATCGCCTACTTCTGGCCGACCTCTTGACGCGCCACCCCGAGATCCACGACATCGAGCTACTCCCACCCGTGGTCATCGCGGGACTGCCGCGCACCGGCACCACTCATCTGCACAACCTGCTCGCGGCGGCTCCGGCCTTCCGCACACTGCCCTACTGGGAGAGTTTCGAGCCGTTCCCGGTTCCCGCCGAGGTCGGGGTCGAGCCGGATCCCCGCGCCGCACGCATGGATGTCGTGGTCAGCGTCATGAACATGCTCATGCCGCACTTCGCGCTCATGCACGAGATGACGACCGAGCACGTCCACGAAGAGATCCAGCTGCTGGCCAACGACTTCTCCACGATGTTCATGGAGACACTCGCTTACGTGCCGCGGTGGCGCGACTACTACCTGGCGCACGACCAAACGTCGACCTACGAGTACATGGCCACCCAGCTCAAGGCGCTGCAGTTCCTGCGGGGCGGCACGCGGTGGCTGCTCAAGTCCCCGCAGCACCTGGAGCAGCTCCCGGTGCTCGCGCAGGTCTTTCCTGGCGTGGCCGTCGTGTGTACCCATCGCGACCCGGTGCCGGTGGCCCTTTCGATGGTCGCGATGCTCACCTACTCCGCGCGCATGCACCGCTCTCCGGTGCCGGTCGAACAGATTGCCGCCGAATGGATCGACCGCCTCGAATTGATGCTCGGTGCGCTCGCCCGCGACCGCGATGTCATCGCGCCGGAGCGGTCGATCGATGTGACCTTCGACGACTTCATGGCCGACGAACTCGGCGTCGCCGAACGGGTTTTCGGACTCGTTGGCGAGCCGGTGACCGACGACGCCCGCACCGGGATGGCAGATTACCTGGCCGGCCACCCGCGTGGTCGGCTCGGCCGGGTCGTGACGTCGTGCGAAATGTTCGGACTCAACGAAAACGACCTGCGCGCGCGGTTCGCGCCGTACGTCAGCCGCTTCCTGTCGTAGCGGGCGCAATTGCGCGGCGGGACTCGCGCGCCTCCTCCACCAAGATCGCCACCAGGCAGATGGCCGACAGGACCGCGACGGCAATCGCGAAAGTCTCACCGGCCGTTTGCAATCCCCACCGCTGGCCCGCCAGGCCGACGCCGACCACCGGCAACGAGATCGCCACGTAGGCGATGACGAAGTAGCTGGAGCTGAT
>JAVXWV010000920.1:0-8560 GCA_032230775.1 Mycobacterium sp.
GCACGGTCTTCAAGCTGCCGAGCGCCTGGGGTGGGCGGCGTGTGCTGCTGCACTTCGGCGCGGTCGACCAGATCGCCACCGTCTGGGTGAACAACCAGCAGGTGGCGTATCACGAAGGTGGATATACGGAGTTCAGCGCGGACATCACCGGTGCGCTGCGCACGGGAACGCAGCAATTGACGGTGCGCGTGGAGGACCGCAATGAGTCCAATCCGTTCCCGGTCGGCAAGCAGCGCAACGGGCCCAAGGGCATCTTTTACACCGGATCGTCGGGCATCTGGCAGACGGTGTGGATGGAACCCGTGCGCACCGCGCACATCGACAAGCTCGACATCACCTCCGACCTGACCGGTTTCACCATCACGCCAAGGGTTTCCGGGACGAGCGACCAGCGCGCCGAGGTGGTCGTCTCCAAGCCAGGTGGCGCTTCTGCGGTGGTGCGCTCGGGCCCACCTGGCGCCCCGCTGCGTGTGCCAGTCCCGAACCCGCGCCTGTGGACTCCAGATGACCCGTTCCTCTACGACCTGAAGGTCCGGCTCGTGAGCGTGAGCCCAGCGCGGAAGGTGGTCGACGAAGTTTCCAGCTATGCCGGGCTGCGCACGATCGGCGTCGTCAATGATGCGAAGGGCAGGCCGCGGATCGCGCTGAACGGCAGGATTACCTTCCTTTACGGCCCGTTGGACCAAGGCTTCTGGCCGGACGGCATCTACACCGCGCCCACCGATGACGCGCTGAGGTTCGACCTCCAGCGGATCAAGTCGTTGGGGATGAACTTCGTCCGCAAGCACGCCAAGGTGGAGCCGGCGCGGTGGTACTACTGGGCGGACAAGCTTGGGCTGATGGTGTGGCAGGACATGCCGTCGCTGGATGTGTCACTCGATATCCCGGTCGGCCCGGCCCCCGATCCGCCTCCTGCGGCGAAGGCCAACTTCGAGAAGGAGCTGTCCGCCATTGTGGACCAGCTCCGCAGCGTCACGTCGATCATCGGCTGGGTGGTGTTCAACGAGGGCTGGGGCGAATTCGACACCGCCAGGATCACGAACGCCGTCAAAGCACAGGACCCGACGCGGATGGTGAACGCGAGCAGCGGAGTGAACTGCTGCAAATCGCAGGGTGACAGCAGGGCCGGAGACGTCTACGACGACCACACTTACGTCGGGCCCGGCCGTCCGGTACTGCAGGACGACCCCGCGACCGCGCGCGACGAACGGCTGGTGCACGATAACCATCCGGTGCCGCTCGAGCACCGGGTGGTGGTCGACGGCGAGTACGGCGGCCTGGGGCTGGCGGTTGACAGGAACCGGTGGCCGGGACAGCCGCAGGCCTACGAGATGGCCGACAGCCCAGCGCGGCTAACCGAGCGGTACGTCGATGTCAGCCGGGATCTGGAAAAGGTTGTGCTGGAAGGCGGTTTGTCAGGCGCGATCTACACCCAGACAACTGATGTCGAAAACGAGGTCAACGGGTATATGAGCTATGACCGTTTGTTGGTGAAGATGGATCCCAGGACTGTCGCGGAACGAAGTCGCGCAGTGATCGACGCCGGGTCTCAAATCACGGACTAGCCGTCGAGCGGGTTGGCCATGATGCGAGCGGCACCATTGTTGGCAATCGATGCGGCGGCGGCGCCGCCGGGCTTGCGTCCCGCCTGGTCTTCGAAGCAGGCGACGAATTCGCTGCCGAATCCTTGCCTGGGATAGCGCGCGAGTATCTGCGCCCTTGCCTCAGCCGAGAACTCCTCGGGCCGCCGCCCGACTACGTCCCAGCCGGTAGCGACCTGCAAGAGGTGGGACTCGGGGTCAGCGGTCGGCGAGACGTCGTCGCGCATGTGCAGCACGATGATCTCCGTTGCTCTTGCCGCCCGATCGGCGGGCCAACCGGCAGCCACCCCGAACACCCATGCGAGGTCGCCGCCCGCCTCCTCAAAGGCAATCCGATGACTGTCGAATGGATCAGTGAGAGCGATGTCGTGAAGCATCGCCGAGACATAGAAGAGTTCGTCGTCGAAGGCGATACTGTGCGAGGCGGCGTACGTCGTTCCCCACAAATACGAACGGACGCAGTGGTTTAGTAGCGCCGGCGAATAGAAGCGGGAAGCCACTGAAAGCGCAGCTGTCGCCGCCGGCGTCTGCGGAAATGTAGTCATTCGATCTTCCCTTCATGCATCTAGACCCGCTCCGTCGAAGACGCGGACAATCGGCTTGCCGTGACTACGGTTGGTCGGGTCGAACGCTGCAGGAGCGTCTTCGAGGGCGTATATCGTCCCGACGAGTGGACGCAGCAGCCCCTCTCGAAGTCTGTGCTCCAGTTCGGCAAGCCCCGCGCGATCGGGCTCGACGACGAAAAAGATGGCCTGCCCGTTGTCGGGCTGGATCCGCGGTGGTTCAGCGATGCTGACAAGTGCACCGCCCGAACGGACCAACAGCGCTGAGCGATCGAGGATTTCACCGCCCATCACGTCGAACACCATGTCCACTTCGCCGATGCTTTCCAGCCGATCGCGGCCCAGATCCACGAAGACATCCGCGCCGAGACCGAGCACGGTCTGCCGGTGGTCGGTGCGGCCGGTACCGATCACCCGAGCCCCCGCCTCACGCGCCAGTTGCACCGCAATCGAACCAACACCGCCCGCAGCGCCGTGAATCAGGACGGTCTGCCCGGCTTCGAGATGTCCGTGGGCGAACAGTCCCTGCCATGCCGTAAGGCCCGAAATCGGTAACGCCGCAGCCATAACGGCGTCGACTCCTTCCGCCAGCGTCGCAAGGTTCCGTGCCTCTACCGCGACGAATTCGGCCAGCGTTCCGTTGCGGCACCAGTCGGTAACCCCGAAGACCCTCTGGCCGACAGTCACGCCGGTGGTGCCATAACCCAACTCGGCGACCTCGCCGGAGACCTCGTGGCCGGGAATGGTCGGCGTCCGGTCACGCCCCGCCCGGTCGGTCCAGGTGCCCGGCCAGTCGAGTTCACCCGGGGTGAACCCCGCCGCGTGGACTCGGACAATGACGTCGTTCTCGGCAGCGTGGGGGTAGGGCATTTGCGCGAGCGCAAGTCCATCGATACCGGCAGCGCGGTCACGCGCAATGATCGCTCGCATTGTCTTCAGTCCCCTGGGCGCGGACGGTGGCAGCGTTAGTCAATGACAATCCGCAGTCGGCCAGTTTATCGCCAGCACGCCCGGCAAGTGCTGGTAAAGGCGATAAGGCGTCAGCCCGTCTGCGCGCTCAGTCGGCCAGGGGTGCGCGGAAGCAGCCATCGAAGTGCCCGTTGTCAATACCCACCGTCTGCATGAACGAATGGGCCACCACCGGGCCGACGAACCGGAAACCTCTGCGCCGCAGCTCCGTTGCGAGCTGCCGCGACTCGGGGCTCTGCGCCCTGCCGTCACTCCACTGCCGCAGTGGATGCCGTTGGCGGGGTCGGTAGTACCATGCGATGTCGTTCAGCGACATCACTGACACCAGCCGAGCATTGTGCAGTGTCGCTTCGATTTTGGCGCGGTTGCGGATAATCGTGCGGTCTTTCATCAAACGGTCGACATCGCGGTCAGTCATCGCCGCCACCGCTGCGGGGTCGAAGTCGGCGAAGGCCCGACGTAGTGCCTCACGCTTGTTGAAGACGAGCACCCACGACAGCCCGTTCTCGAAATACGTCAACACCAACGATTGAAATAACTCTGCTTCATCGTGGACGGGTGTGCCCCATTCTCGGTCGTGGTATTCGGTCAAGTCGGTGCCCACCTCGCTCACCCACCCGCATCGCACGATGCCGTCTGTCCCGGCTAATACGGTTGGGCGTGTCGTGGGGACCCCAACACCGCTCATGGCCTTCACCGGATCCGATTTTGCCACGTCAGGACCGGCCGGTAAGCCTGCGTCGTGGCCTTCACAGCCGAAGGGCGTAAATTCCTCCCAGCACCCACAGGCCGAATACGCGTTCGTGGGATATCCGGGCATACGGCGGAAAGGGTCACGGCGTTTGATGAGTTCGACGTCAACCGCCGCGGTCGGGTTCCGCTCGGAGCGCGGACCGGTCCTTATCTCGGTCATGCTGAGCACCGGTTTGGTCGCCATCGATTCGACGGTACTTGCGACGGCCGTACCTTCCATCGTCGGCGAGTTGGGCGGTTTCCATCAGTTCCCCTGGTTGTTCTCTGCATACCTTCTGGGACAAGCCGTTACCACACCGATCTACGCGAAGCTCTCAGACGTTTTCGGCCGCAAACCGATCCTGCTGTTGGGTATCGGACTGTTCCTGGTGGGCTCGATCCTCTGCGCCGCGGCGTGGAACATGCTGGCGTTAATCATCTTTCGGGCGGTGCAGGGCCTCGGCGCAGGTGCGGTCCAACCCACGGCCATGACGATCGTTGGCGATATCTACACGTTGGCAGAGCGCGCGAAAGTACAGGGCTACCTGGCGAGTGTTTGGGCAATTTCCTCGGTCGTCGGGCCACTGCTGGGCGGCGTCTTCTCCCAGCTGGGGATATGGCGTGGCGTATTCGTCATCAACATCCCGTTATGTCTGCTGGCGGCATGGATGTTCCATCGTCACTTCCACGAGTCGATCACACCCCGGCGTCGAACCGTCGATTCCCTTGGCGCGCTGTTCTTGGCGTTGGCAATGACGGCGCTGGTCCTGGCCGTCCTCGGCGGAGGGCAGAGCTGGGCATGGGCCTCAGCGCCGAGCATCGGCGCATTCACGATGGGCGCCGTGCTGCTCGCAACGTTCATACTCGCCGAGCGGCGAGCCCCCGAACCGATACTGCCCCTGTGGGTGTTCTCGCGCCGATTGCTCTGCGCGACCACCATCGTCGCGTTCGGCGTCGGTGCCATCTTGATGGGGCTGACCTCCTACGTGCCCACCTACCTCGAAGGTGCGCTGCGCGTCCGACCCGTCGTCGCAGGACTTGCATTGGCCGCGCTGACGATCGGCTGGCCCGCCACTGCCGCCATCGCCGGGAGGTTGTATCTGCGGTGGGGGTTCAAGAGAACCGCAATCGCCGGCGCGGCGTTGGTAACCGCTGGAGCGTCGGTGCTGGTGGTGATGGCCCACCGGCCGAACGTCGCCGTGGTGGCGGCGGTGTGCCTGGTGATCGGGGGCGGTATGGGCCTGCTGGCAGTGCCGACGCTGATCGCCGCACAGTCGAGTGTCGGCTGGAACGAACGCGGCGTCGTGACGGGAAACAACATGTTCGCCCGCTCGCTGGGCAGCGCTGTCGGCGTCGCCATCTTCGGCGCCGTCGCGAACTCGATCTTCGGCCCCGGCGATATCCGATCAATCGGTCCGGCAGCCATCCAGTCGGGGTCGGCTGCTGTGTTCACCGGCGTACTGGTCGTCGCGGCGGCGACCGCCGTCGCGGTCGTCGCGATGCCGCACACCCCACCCCCGCGCCACAGCGACAGCTGATCGACCGGCGACCAAACTACGGCGCTGCAAGCAATGCGTACCGCGCGGCAGCGCGTTGTCGCACGTCGGCGTCATCGCCGGCTGTACGTGCCTGCGACATACCGGTCGTATTGCAGGTAGCACTCGAACTTGACCCCCGTTGTGCCCTTGGACGATTCGGGCGTCAGCGCGAAGCACTTCGAGTCAGCAAGGCCCGGCACACCGTCGACGGGATTGTCGATATCTGGATCGGTGGCGACTTCCGCTTCGATGCTGGCGTCGATCTCACGAAATGTGTTGCTGGTCCGTGGCTTACCGCGCACCTCGACGGATTTCGTCGCGGGGGTCGACGTCGAGTCTGAGTGGTCAGTAGATTCTCGGGCTATGGGGGACAAAATGTGGTTTGGCGTGCCGCGGCACCGTTGATATCGAGGGCCATGCCGTTGCTCTCGACGGGCGCTGTGCGTCGGACGGGCGAGCAGTTCGACCGGCCACAGATGTTGGTGCCCCACGTGGGTGGTCGCCGATATGGGTGGACTCACTACGGGGTGATGATCCCCGACCTGCCCGAGCCGCACCGGTACTTCAGCATCATGGTGATCGCCGGGCTGCCAGGGGCCACCGCCTTCGATGTCGACGAGGCGGTCGTTTCCAGCCCTCGCGACACGGTATTGGTGTCGGCGTCGACGGCAGCCGAGGGCGCGGCACACTACGGCGCGTACTCGATGACTCGTGACTGCGACCTACGCCCGGACGGGTCACTGCTGGATTTCGGTGGCGAGGTGATTATCAGTGGCCACTACCCGGACTTCCGGGCCGAGGTCCGCGCCGGCGACTTCACTGCGGATCTGCGACTTCGGTGCACCGGTGAGGTGGCGTGGTTCGCACGTTCGGTTGTCTACGACCACCTCAGCCTGTTCGTCGAATACGACGGTTGGGTCGCGGTGGCGGGCGAGCGAAGTACGGTTTCGGGTCTCGGGACCTTCGAATACGCAGCGTGTCTGGGATTGCACGGGCTGGTCGATCGTCAGCTGAGTTCGTCGACCAAGGCGCCGATCGATTTCTTCAGCTATCACGTGATCGGTGTCGATGAGCATTCGCAGCTGTTGTTGGCTGATGCGCACGTTCTCGGTGCCCCGGTGGCCACGATGGCCTACTACCGGTCGCTGGTCGACGAAACGTGGGTTACGCACACGGGGGTGCGTTTCGATGTCACCGAGTACGCCGCCGAGCCGGTCGCCGACGCGTGGGGCCGATCGATGCGGCTACCTGTCCGATTCACCTGGACTGCTGGCGACGTACTGACGGTTCACGGCACCGTCGACAGCCCGCCCCGCTTCGGCATCGGTCGCGGCTACATTCTCGGCTACTCCTGCGAGGGCGAATACCGAGGCCGTCAGTTCCAGGCCCGCGCCTACATGGAATATGTCGACTGCGAGGCCGTCGACCGCGCCAGCCCCGAATTCCGGACTACCACAACGGATTCGACGTAATAGGGCAGCCGACAGTAACCCGAAATCGGTGCGGGATCGGCGTCGTCCTGGTTGGCCCAGGTCTGGGTTTCCCGGCCCAAGCACTGACGGGCCGCCGTCCGAGCGCAGGCGAACCGGCCGAGTTGGCGACGATCGGCACAAATTTGATCCAGCGCAGACCCATCCGCACGGCGCCCGGCTCCGAATGACTTTTCGGCGGGATCGATTCGACCACGTCAACGGGCACCTACACGGCGACGAGGGCGGTAACGATGGATGATCACCACGAAGCGCGACTCAAGGAGCTCACCGAACGCGCCTGGGCGCTGGGATATCGGCTGATCGAACGCAACCACGATTACGCCCTGGGGGGCATTCGCGATTACCTCTTGTGGGGTGTTCATCAGCGCAGGCCCATCGTGGTGACCCATACCGCCTTCGCCCTCGACGGGGACCGGAGTATCGCCGAGATGCTCGACGGAATACAAAGGTTGCCGCGCTACTGCCTTCAATTGCAAGACAATCCTGGCGTCGAGGTGACTGCCAACACCAGCGGGAGAAGGATTATCAGGGATACCGCAACACGCGATTTCTTCATGTTGCTGCCGGGCGAACATGAGAATGCGACGCAGCTCATCGTCTACGTGAAATATCCACCATCGATCGGAAACTGGTTCACGGCCGACGACTAGCAGTGCGCCGATTCCCCGGTCGTTAGAGGAAGTGGCCTGACCCCGATCGGTTGATCCATGGCTTATGAGAGTCTTGGGGCCCACGTTGTGGGCAGGAAGGCTCGACAAGATCATGGCGACGAGGAAGAGGCATAGTCCCGAGCAGATTGTGCGCAAGCTGATGGCGGCTGATCGGCTGTTGGCCGAGGGCAAGGACACCGCGGCGGTGTGCCGCGAGCTGGGTGTCTCCGAGGCGACGTATCACCGGTGGCGTAATCAGTTCGGCGGGCTGAAAGCCGAGGACGCCAAGCGGCTCAAGGACCTCGAGCGCGAGAACTCCACGCTGAAGCGGCTGTTGGCCGATGCGGAGTTGGAGAAGGACGCGCTGCGGGAGATCGCCCGGGGAAACTTCTAGGCCCCTAGCGCCGGCGGGCAGCCGTTCGTCACCTCCAGCGTGTGCTGGGGGTCAGCGAGCGGTTCGCCTGCCGCGTTACCGGGCAGCACCGCGCCACCCAACGCCACGAACCCGTCTCGGCGACGCCCGCCGATCCGGACGCCGCCCTGCGGAAGTGGTTACGGAGCTACGCCAAGAACCATCCTCGCCGCGGTTTCCGGCCGGCCTACCACGACGCCCGCGGCGAGGGCTGGCAAGTGAATCACAAGAAGATCCAACGTCTTTGGCGTGAGGAAGGCCTTCGGGTGCCGCACCGGCGAAAGCGCAAACGTCACGGCGCCTCCACGGCCCCGCCGACCGTGGTTGCTGATGCGCCCGACCGGGTGTGGGCGGGATGGCTCGCACCTTCCAGCAGCCCGAGCTGTTCTTGGGACTGACCGTCCGGGAGCACTTGGTGCTGGCCCACCGGGTCCGCTTCGCCCGCCGGCGGCTGTGGCAGGACATGGTGAACCCGAAATCCCTCTTCCCCGCCCCCCGCTTCGAGAACGAGCGGGTCGACGCCCTGCTCGAACTGCTCGATCTGACCCGGGTGGCCAAAGCTCCGGTGGCCGCACTGCCGCTCGGCACCAGTCGGCTGGTCG
>JAVXWV010000923.1:0-3277 GCA_032230775.1 Mycobacterium sp.
CAACGACGAAACTGTGGAGTTCGCTCATCAGACGACCGATGGCCGCACGCCGCCGCCCGATCCCATCGAATTGATCAGGGCGGCCGAGCAATTCGCTAACGACGGGTTCGTCAGTCGCGGGGGCGAGCGGACATGACGCCCCTGCGCGTACTCGAGAGTGCCCACGCCGTTGTTCGGAACGTCGGACACGCCGCGGCGGTACACACATACGAGGTGGGGGCACTGGCGTCAACAGTGGCGATGGCCGGGCTATCCGCCGTCGGCGGTGGCATTGAGCCCGCGAGCAATATGTCGTCGCATACCAAAGCGCACGGCGCAGCCACGGCTCGACCTGTGCTGCTCGTCCACGGGTTCGGGGGTACGAAGTCAAGCTGGTCCGTGATCGCACAGGCCCTAAGCGACCGAGGCATGATCGTTGACACGATCACATACAGCCCACTGGGAAATTCGGTGGAGCAACTTGCCGACGAGCTGGTCGCCGCGGTGGAGAGGACCCTGTCTCAAACCGGTGCGGACAAAGTGCATCTGGTCGGACACAGTCTGGGCGGTGTCGTGATCGCTCAGGCCATTGCATGCGGCGGCCTGGTCGGGTTGGTCGACACCGTCATTACGCTGGGCTCCCCGTTCGGGGGATCGCCCTGGGCGGCCCTGCTGCCGTTCGGCGATCTGCTTCAGGCGCTGCGACCAGGTTCGCCTCAGTTGCGGCGTCTAGCCGCCGCTCCCATACCAGTCGGCGTGCGATGGTTGGCAGTCACCGCTGCACTAGACATCGTCGTCCCGAGTCCGCGGTCGGTGCCCGCCCACGCCGACGTCGAGACCATCACCGTCGATGGCATCGGCCACCTCGGCATGCTCATAAGTCGGCGCGTTGTCGATCACATAGTTACCGCCTTGCCCGCACAGGGGTCGCCTGTGGCCGCGGAGACGCATACGACGGCGTCTTGACCGAGGGGCCATCGCGTTGTGTTTTCAGACAGTACCTAGCGACATCGTCAGGGCAGAGATGTTGTTCTCTCACACATCGGCTCGGCTGAATTCCTAAACAACAATCAGGTCAACGAAATCCGAAACTACCGATCGGGGACCTCAGCATGTTGACGACGTCTGAAGCGACTTCCCCGCCTGCCGCGCCGAGCGGCCGGAAAACGGCTCGCTTGGCCCTCGTCGTCGGCGCACTCGGCGTCGTCTTCGGCGACATCGGCACCAGTCCGATCTACACCGTCCAGACGATCTTCAACCCCGGCGATCCCCACCCCGTGCCGCTGACCACGGACAACATCTACGGCGTCGTCTCGCTGATCTTCTGGTCGGTGATGATCATCGTGACACTGACCTACGTCACGCTGGTGATGCATGCCGACAACGACGGCGAGGGTGGCGTCATGGCACTCATCGCCCTCGTGCGCCGTTGGGGCTCGCGCAGCGGTCGCACCGCGGTGGTGCTCGCGACGCTGGGCGTGTTCGGTGCCGCCTTGTTTGCCGGTGACAGCATGATCACTCCTGCGATCTCGGTGTTGTCCGCTGTCGAGGGCTTGAAGGTGGTCAATCCGGGACTGCAGAACTGGGTCGTTCCGATTACCGCCATCATCATCGTTGCGCTATTCGCGGTGCAGCGCCGCGGAACGGGCGTCGTGGGTGGGCTTTTCGGGCCGGTGATGATCGGTTGGTTCATCGCGATCGGCGCCTGCGGTGTGAACGGTATCCTCGACCATCCGCAGATACTGGCGGCGCTGTCGCCGGTATACGCGGTGAAGTTCCTGGTGGGGAACTTCGGGACGGCGTTCTTCTCGTTGGCAGGCGTCGTCCTTGCGGTCACTGGCGCCGAGGCGCTTTATGCCGACATGGGCCACTTCGGCCGCAAGGCGATCACCCGCGCCTGGTTGTTCGTGGTCCTACCGGCGCTGGCTCTCAACTACCTCGGGCAGGGTGCGTTGTTGATCACCGACAAGGCCACGTTGAGTGCGCCGTTCTTCCTGCTCACCCCGGCGTGGGGGCGAGTGCCTATGGTGCTGCTGGCGACCGCCGCGACGGTTATCGCGTCGCAGGCGGTGATCACGGGGGCCTTTTCGTTGGCGTCGCAGGCGGTCCAGCTCGGCTACCTCCCGCGACTACGGGTGGTGCACACGTCGCCGTCGGCTTACGGTCAGGTCTACATGCCGTGGATCAACGGCATGCTGATGGTGGCGGTCCTGATCCTGGTGTTCGCATTCCGCAGTTCGGCGTCTCTGGCTTATGCCTATGGGATGGCGGTGACCGGAACGATCACCATCACGACGATTCTGTACCTCTATATCGCGCGCATGAGATGGCGGGCACCGCTGTGGCTGATCGTCATTGGCGGCGGTGCGCTGTTGTGTGTTGATCTGCTGTTTCTGGCCGCGAACCTGACGAAGCTCGTCCACGGCGCGTGGTTGCCGCTGTTGATCGCCGTGACCACGTTCATCATCATGACCACCTGGCAGCGTGGAAGCGCGATCGTCACAAGCAGACGTGAGGCCGCCGAGGGGCCGCTGCAGGGATTCGTCGATCAATTATCAAGGCGCCGTGGGTTACTGCGTACCCCTGGCACAGCGGTGTTTCTCAGCCGCGGCAACACGACCGTGCCGTTGGCACTGCGCGCGAACGTCAGACACAACCACGTCCTCCACGATCACGTGGTGATCGTGACGATCGATACGTTGTCAATCCCGCGGGTCGCGGACTCCGAGCGCATCGACATCGACCCGCTCGGTGACGCTCACGACGGAATCATCCACGTGACCGCACGTTTCGGGTACATGGAGACGCCAGACGTCCGGCACGCGTTACGTGCGCTCGAGCCGACGAAAACCGAGGGATCGATCTCGATCGATGACGCTTCGTATTTCTTGTCGACGATCGATCTGGTGAAGGGCGACGAGCCGAGCATGCCCGCATGGCAGACGAATCTGTTCATCGCCACGGCGCACCTGAGCGCCGACGCGGCCGATTCCTTCTGTCTGCCTCGGGACCGAACCCTGATCATGGGGTCGCGCATCGAGGTTTGATGTCACGTCGGACAACCTGCGCTGCCGAGTAGCTTTCGCTGCGCACGACGCCTGACGCGGTCGAGCTCGCGCACGGTTCACATGGTCACGGTCAGTGGCCACACATTCCAGATCTCGTCGCAGTACTCCGCGATAGCGCGGTCCGACGAGAACTTCCCGCTGCGTGCGGTGTTCAAGATGGACATCTTTGTCCACGCATCCTTGTCCAGCCACGCCGCGCCCACCTGTTCCTGGGCGGCCAGGTAGGACGC
>JAVXWV010000037.1:0-8332 GCA_032230775.1 Mycobacterium sp.
GTGATCGACAAGCCGGGCAAGGGCAGCTTCTACGCCACCGACCTCGAGTTGGTTCTGCAGAGCAACAACATCACCCACATCATCTTCACCGGCATCACCACCGACGTGTGCGTGCATACGACGATGCGCGACGCGAATGACCGCGGCTACGAGTGCCTCGTTGTTTCCGACGCCACCGGTGCCACCGATTACGCCAACCACGTCGCCGCGCTCAACATGATCACCATGCAGGGCGGCGTGTTCGGTGCGCACGCCCCAAGCACGGCCGTTGTCGAGGCGCTGGAGGCGATGTGGGCACGCGTTCCCGCTCCATCGGAGCCTGCGCCGGTCGGCTAGGTCTCGGACGTCATCGCCTCGGCCATCGCGATGTGGCCCTCGAAGCCGATCTCGTTCGCCATCGCGCGGTAGCGGTCGAGGTACCCCCGATAATCTGCTTCGTCGCCCTGGGCTCGCGCCACCAGCGCCCGCAGCCGGAGCAGCGCAATCTCATATATGACCACGCCAGGCTCGGCCGGCACCGCCGCCAGCCGGTCGATAGCTGCCCGTGCGGCAGCGACGTCCGCTGGTTCGCCTCGTTCCAGCAGCGTTTCGACGAGGACCTCGGTGGGACGGCCAAGCCGCCCAAAGCCACCCGAACTGATTTCATCGTCCAGAACCGACCGCAATACAGCGACAGCCTCATCGATTTGGCCGTGCCGCGCCTTCTCTCTGGCGAATTCGATGTCGATCATCGCCAGAAAGAACTTCAATGCGCGCTGCTGCACTACGGCTTCACGCACCGCCGCGAGCAGACTCAATCCGCGGCTTCTGTCGGGCTCGGGCTGCTGCGCCAGGATGAGACCGTGAAGGAAACCGCCGGACGAGACCGAGAGGTCATCACCGCGCCGTTCGGCCCGATCGAGAATCCCGGCCGTGTCCCGCAGGGCTTCCGAGTCGGGATGCAACGCCCCGGCCAGCACCCCGAGCGCGTATTTCCAAAGCAACGCATCAGCCTCGCCGACCGGGATGAACTCCCCGGCCATGGTGCCCGCTTCGGCCAGATCGACCTTCCAACCCTTTGCTCCCGTGCACAATCCTGCCGATGCGCGGAATATGAGCGCGAGAGCCAACGGTGATTCGATGACGGATCCGCCCTTGAGCGGATCGCCGTTGGCAAGGTCGATGATTCGCGACGTCAGCTGCAACATTGCTGTTAGTTCACCGTGCGCGAGCTTCGCGGCGGCGGCCAGTGGCAGCAATGTCAGTTCCAGCGTGTCGTCGCCGAACGATTCGACAAGTGCGACGAGTTCGGAGGCCAGTCGAGATGATTCGCGATAACGGCCACCAAATGTCAGCGTGATTACGCGTCCCGCCAACGCCATCGCGAGCGAAACCTTGTCACCGGCAGTATCGGCCAGCTGGCACGCTTCTTCAAAGATCGCCTCGTCAAAGGCGTACCCGGTACGGAACGCGGTTGCACACAGCAGGGCGCGCGGGCCGACACGCATGGCGTCGCGGCCAGGCTGATCGGCTGGCATCCGGTCCGCCACTTGGATGGCCCGCTGCCAGCTCAACCGCCCCGCCTTGATATCGCGGAAGTTCAGCCAGGCTCCCGCGCGCATGTGCCAACCGAACGCCGCAGGCAGGTCGCCCGCCGCCTCGAGGTGTTCGGCGATCAATGCGGCGTTTTCGTCGGCCGATTCGGGATCACGCGTCTCGAGGACCGCCGCCAGCCGGTGGTGCAGTTCAGCTCGTGTCGCCGCGAGTTGCGACCTGTAGGCCACCGAGCGGATGAGCGGATGGCGGAATGCGTACTCCGCCCGCCGTGTGAACGACACCTGGTCGATCAGCTCCGCCTTGAGGAGAGGCTCCACCGCAGCGGTGTCGGCCAATTCGGCGAGCAAGCCTTCCTCGAATCGCAGACCCACAACGGCCGCGGCGTTCAGCGCGAGCTTCGCGTCGGGCGCGAGGCGGTCGATTCGGGCGGCGATGGCCGCCTGCACCGTGGCAGGCACATCCACATCGGCGGCGTCATCGGTGCACGTGTAGGCGCCGCGGTCGCCGCGCAGGACATTGCGGTCGGCGAGGTCGCGCACGATCTCCTCGGCGAAGAATGGATTGCCCGACGCGCGCTCGGCGATCCGCTTCGCCAAACCGGCGACGGACGGATCCGGGCCGAGTAACCCCAAGACCAGTCCGGTCATCTGTGAATCATCCAGCGGCGCAAGCGCTATCGTCTGCGCGCCCGGACTGCGACTAAGCGCACCGTGATATTCGGGGCGGTAGGTGATCAGGACCAACGCAGGCGCCCGGTGAATGACCGCGAGGAAATCGGCGATCAGCGACTCGCTCGTCGCATCAATCCAGTGGGCGTCCTCGATGATGTACACGACCGGCTCGTCGCGAGCCACCACTGAGGCATTCACCAATGCGGTCACCCGGCGTCGTCGCGCCTCGGGCGCGATGTCGGGCAGCCGGTCGGCAGGGTCACGGATGCCCAGCTCGTCCATCAGCAGGACCAGGTCAGCCGAGTCCGCGTCCGCATGTCGTGCCCACACCCGCGCCCGTGCTGCTTCGTCATCCAGACCGTCGACGCCATACGCCGACCGAAGCAGCCGGTTGGCCGCCTGGAACGCAACGTCGGTTGTGTGCGATTCGCAATACGTCGAGTAGACCTGCAATCCACGATTCGCCGCGAGATTCACCGTCTCGGCGACGATGCGACTCTTCCCGATGCCGGGTGGGCCGACCACTCCCGCCACACACCCGTGACTGCTAATCGACCGATCGAGCATCGCGGTCAGGGCGGCCAATTCCCATTCGCGACCGACGAAGACGGACGTCGGCCCGGCTGCTTCGGACTGGCGGCCGGTGACGGACAGCAGCTCGTAGGCCGCAACAGGAGCGTCCGTGCCCTTGATCCGCACGAGCCGGCGCTCACTGAGAGCGGCCTGGCTCTCTACCAGTCGCGCCGTGGATTCGCTCAGCATCACCCCACCCGTTGGCGCGACAGACTCCATCCGCTGGGCCATGCCGACCTGATCGCCGATCGTGGTGTAACTGTGTGCGCGAGAACCCACTTCACCCGCGATCACCTCGCCAGAGTTCAGCCCGACCCGCAATTGAAGATCGATGCCATCTCTCTGCCGCACCTCCGCGGCGAGGGCGTGGACCTGGCGTTGGATGTCGAGTGCTGTCATGCAGGCACGAATCGCATGGTCTTCCAAGGAAACCGGCGCTCCGAAGATCGCCATGATGCCGTCGCCCGTGAACTGATTCACGGTGCCGCCATATCGCTCGACAATGGCAGTGGAGCGATCCACCACGTCGGACATGAGCTCCCGCAGGCGCTCCGGACCGACCGCTGCGGCGATGTCCATCGAGTGCACGACATCGGCGAAGAGAACCGTCACCTGCTTGTACTCAGCAGCCTTCGCCTCCGAGACGTGCGCGCCGCATTCGTCACAGAATTTCGCGTCGACCCGCAGCCCACTGCCGCAGGCCGGGCAAGCCACCCCCGTCGCCGCCATGCGGCTAAGGGTAGGACGCTTCGAGCATTGCCAATATCAGAACCGACCCGGCATTTGACTGGACAAGGTGCATGCCTACCGGGCGAGAGGTGTGCAGAGCGAGGAACTGGCCGCGTAGCAGGGTCCCGTCAGACCCCCAAGGCAGCCATGGCACCGTCGACGGTCGCCAGGCGAAGCTCGTCGTACCCGGTGTCGGGAAACTGCAAGCAACAATCGTCGCGCGTCAGCATGCGCAGCTGCGCGCGGCGTTCAGCGGCATCGGCACTGAAGTCGACCGTTGGCTCGAGGAGGTGGACCGCACCCCCACGTTCTATTTCGATGCCATCACTCAGTTGGAGATGCCAACATGGTCGCGTGGTGACGCTGGTCGGCGATGCCGGGTACTGCCCGGGTCCTGCGGTCGGCGGAAGCACCAGCCTGGCCGTGTACGGCGCATATGTGCTGGCGACTGAACTCGCGCGGGCCGGAGGCGACCAATGTCGCTGCCTTCGCCGCGTATGAGCGCACCATGATGCCATCGGTGCTCGGCAGCCGATCGATGGCAAGGGTCAACGCGAAGGCGATCGTGCCGGAAGCCGTTGGGGGTTAAGGGCCCTGATCGGCGTCGCCCAGCTCATCTCCGTACTGCCGCTGGAACTAACCCAGTCCATCGCGCGGCTCAACCGCAGGGGCATCCGGCTATACGACACGATGCCCGTGCCTGAGATGACGCCGAGACTGCACTCAGGGCTGTGATTCTCTCGAATTCACGACCCTGGTTGCAGTCTCGGCGCGGTGCGGCTTAGGTCAGCGAGTCCGGCGGCAGGAAGCGGTCGCCGTACTTGGCGGCCAGCTCCCTGGCCCGGGCCACAAAGGCTTCCTTGCCCGTACCTGCGGGCCCCTGATAGCCGACGATGTACTGCGCCGAGCCACCGGTCCACGGCGGGAAGCCGATGCCCATGATCGAGCCGATGTTCGCGTCGGCCGTCGTGGTGAGCACGCCCTCGTCGAGGCACTTCTGGGTTTCCAGCGCCTCGGCGAACAGCATCCGGTCGATCATGTCCTGCAGCGGCGGCTGCGAGGAGCCCGACTTGAACGTCTCGCGCAGTCCCGGCCACAGCTGGGTGCGCTTGCCGTCGACGTACTCGTAGAAGCCGGCGCCCTTCAACCGCGACGGACGGCCGGCCTCGATCATCTTCTCGACGACCGCCTCGGCCGGGTGCGGCTCGTACTTGCCACCTGCATCCTCGACCGCCTTACGGGTAGCTACTGCGATCTTGTGCATCAACTCGAGATTGAGCTCATCGGACAGCTGCAGCGGCGGCGCCGGGTAGCCGGCCTGGCTTCCGGCGTGCTCGATGCTGGCAGGCTCCACGCCCTCGCCGAGCATGGCCAGCGCCTCGTTGACGAAGGTGCCGATGACGCGGCTGGTGAAGAAGCCGCGGCTGTCGTTGACGACGATCGGGGTCTTGCCGATGGCCAGTGTGTAGTCGAACACTCGGGCCAGCGCCTCGTCAGATGTCTTCTCGCCCTTGATGATTTCCACCAACGGCATCTTGTCGACCGGCGAGAAGAAGTGGATCCCGATGAAGTCCTCCTGCCGCTTCACGCCGGTCGCAAGACCGGTGATCGGCAGCGTGGAGGTGTTCGATCCGAGCAACGCGTTGGGCTCGACGATGTCCTCGATCTCCTGGAACACCTTGTGCTTCAGCTCGACCGACTCAAACACCGCCTCGATGACGAAGTCCACGCCCTTGAAGTCGGCGGCGTCGGCCGTCGGCGTGATCCGGTCGAGCAGCGCCTTGCTCTTCTCCTCGGAGGTCTTGCCCCGCTCCAGCGCCTTGGCTTCGAGCTTCTCGGAGTAGCCCTTGCCCTTCTGCGCGGCTTCGATGGAGACGTCCTTGAGCACGACGTCGAAGCCGGCCTTGGCCGACACGTAGGCGATTCCGGCGCCCATCATGCCCGCGCCGAGCACGCCGATCTTCGTGATCGGAACCTTGCCGATGCCGTCTGGCCGCGAACCGCCGCCGTTGATGGCCTGCAGGTCGAAGAAGAACGCCTGAATCATGTTCTTGGCGACCTGACCCGTGACCAGCTCGGTGAAGTAGCGGCTCTCGATGCGGCTCGCGGTGTCGAAGTCCACCTGCGCGCCCTCGACGGCCGCGTCAAGGATCTTCCGCGGCGCGGGCATCGGCGCACCCTTGAGCTGCTTGCGCAGCAGCGCCGGGAACGACGGCAGGATGGCGGCCAGTCCCGGTGACGACGGGGTGCCACCGGGCATCTTGTAGCCCTTGGCATCCCACGGCTGGGTATGGCTATCCGGGTTGGCCTTGATCCACGCCTTGGCGGCGGGCACCAGTTCCTCGACCGTCGGTAGCACCTCATCGACCAGGCCGATTTCAACGGCCTGCGCCGGCTTGAACCGGGTGCCCTGGGACAGGATGTTCATGAACGCGGTCTGGATGCCGAACATCCGCACGGTGCGGGTGACACCGCCACCGCCGGGCAGCAGACCCAGCGTCGCCTCGGGGAGGCCGACGACAAGGCCCTTGACGTCCGCGGCGATGCGGTGGTGACACGCAAGCGCGATCTCGAGGCCGCCGCCGAGCGCGGCGCCGTTGATGGCCGCCACCACCGGCTTGCCCAGCGTCTCGAGTGCGCGCAGATCCCGCTTGACGGCCTCGACGGTGTCGAAGGCCTCACCCGCGTTCTCCGGGCCGAGGTTGATCATGCCCTTGAGGTCACCGCCCGCGAAGAAGGTCTTCTTCGCGCTCGTAATGACGACACCGGTGATCGAATCCTTCTCGGCGACAAGGCGTTCGACGGCATTGTGCATGGACTCGGCGTAGTGCTCGTTCATCACGTTGGCCGACCCGGTCGGGTCGTCCATCGTCAGGGTGACGATGCCGTCGGCATCCTTATCCCACTGAATCGTGTTCTCTGCCATTTCTGTAGGAACCCTCTCTCAGACTCGTTCAATGATGGTCGCGACACCCATGCCGCCACCGATGCACAGCGTGATCAGCGCACGACGCGCATTGCGGCGCTCGAGCTCGTCGACCATGGTGCCGGTGATCATGGCGCCGGTGGCGCCCAGCGGGTGACCCATCGCGATGGCGCCACCGTTGACGTTGAGCTTCTCGTCGGGGATGTTGAGGTCCTTCTGGAACTTCAGCACCACGGATGCGAAGGCTTCGTTCAGCTCGAACAGGTCGATGTCGTCGACCGTCAGGCCTGCGCGGTCCAGGACCTTGCGGGTGGCAGGCGTCGGGCCGGTCAGCATGATGACGGGATCCGCGCCGCTGGTGGCAGTGGCCACGATGCGGGCTCGCGGCGTCAAACCCTGAGCCTTCCCTACGCTTTCTGAGCCGACGAGCACCAGCGCGGCGCCGTCGACGATGCCGGAGCTGTTGCCGCCGGTGTGGACGTGGTCGATCTTCTCGACGTAGTGGTACTTCTGCAGCGCCACGTCGTCGAAGCCGCCCATCTCGCCGATGCCGTCGAACGCGGTCTTCAGCTTGCCAAGGCCCTCGAGCGTGGTGTCGGGGCGCATGTGCTCGTCGTGGTCGAGGATTGTCAGACCGTTCTGGTCGCGCACCGGCACGACGGACTTGGCGAAGTAGCCGCCCGACCACGCCTCGGCGGCCTTCTCCTGCGACCGGAGCGCGTAGCGGTCGACGTCCTCACGCGAGAAGCCCTCGATCGTGGCGATCAGGTCGGCGCCGATGCCCTGGGGCACGAAGCCGATCTGGTAGTTGGTCTCCGGGTCGGTCGCCCAGGCGCCGCCGTCAGAACCCATCGGCACGCGGCTCATCGACTCGACGCCGCCGGCCAGCACCAGGTCGTCCCAGCCGGAGCGCACCTTTTGGGCGGCGGTGTTGACGGCCTCAAGGCCCGAGGCGCAAAACCGGTTCAGCTGCACGCCGCCGGTGGTCTCGGGCAGGCCTGCGGCCAGCACCGCGGTGCGGGCGATGTCGCCGCCCTGGTCGCCGACCGGCGACACGACGCCAAGGATCATGTCGCTGATCAGGGTCTCGTCGAGGTCAGGGTGGCGCCGACGGAGCTCGTCGACCAGGCCGACGACCAGGTTCAGCGGCTTGACCTCGTTCAGTGAGCCGTTGCGCTGCTTGCCGCGAGGCGTGCGGATGGCCTCGTAAATGAAGGCTTCTTCAGACATGAAGATATTTCCTCTTCAGATGGGGTTATGGGAGCCAGGCCCACATGGGCGGTAGTCCTCTGCCCAGGCAGCCTAACAGCCTCGGCCAACCGGGTGGTTGGGAGGTTGCTCACTCGCCGAATGGCCACTTATGGCACGCCGTTGGCGCGAGCGCGTGACATAACTGGCCACTCGACGCCCAATAAGCTTCAGCCATGACGGTGCGGCGCCTTGAGCCCTATGCGGTCACGATCTTCGCCGAGATGTCGGCGCTGGCCGCCAGGATCGGCGCTGTGAATCTGGGCCAGGGGTTTCCCGACGAGGACGGGCCGCCCGCGATGCTCAAGGTTGCCGAGAACGCGATCGCCGAGGGTGTCAACCAGTACCCGCCCGGCCTTGGCATCGCGCCGCTGCGGGAAGCGATCGCCGCGCAGCGCAAGCGCCACTTCGGCACCGACTACGACCCCGACACGCAGGTGCTGGTGACCGTCGGCGCCACCGAGGCGATCGCCTCGGCGATCCTCGGGCTCGTCGAACCGGGCTCCGAAGTGCTGTTGATCGAGCCGTTCTACTACTCGTACTCGCCCGTCATCGGGATGGCGGGCTGCCACCGGCGGGCGGTTCCGTTGATGCAAGACGGTCGCGGCTTCAGGATCGACGTCGACGGACTCCGGAAAGCGATCACACC
>JAVXWV010000069.1:0-13253 GCA_032230775.1 Mycobacterium sp.
GCAGCGTGTTCGACGGGCTCTACGCTGCGGGGGAGGCGGCCGGCTTCGGCGGCGGCGGCGTGCACGGCTATCGCTCTCTGGAGGGCACGTTCCTCGGTGGCTGCGTGTTCTCCGGTCGGGCGGCGGGCAGGGCGGCGGCGCGTGACGTCTAGAAGACCGCGGCCGAGCCGCGAATCAGAATTCGGTGCCCGTTTCCTCCGTGAGCACCTGAAAGTCGGTGTTGGTCATTTCGGTCAGCCGCCCGTAGTAGATGCCGCGGGCGTTCGGGTTGATGATCGCCTGATGGATGGGCACGGCGCGGGCAGGCGCCACGGCCCTTAGATAGTCGACGGCCTCCGAAATCCTCATCCACGGCGCTGCAGCGGGAGCGGCCAGCACATCGACCGGCTCACCCGGCGCGAACAGTGCGTCGCCAGGGTGCATCAGCCGCGCGGCATGCGAGCCGTCGCCGATCAGATACGAAATGTTGTCGATCACCGGGATTTCCGGGTGGATCACCGCATGCCGTCCGCCGACGCCGCGTACGGTCAGGTGGCCGACGCTCAACTCATCGCCGACGTGCACGGCCCGCCACGGCTCGCCGAGCTGAGCGGCGGTCTGCGGGTCGGCGTACAGGGCGGCTTCGGGGTTGGCATCGACCAGTGCAGGCAGCCGTTCCGTGTCGGCGTGATCGGGATGCTGATGGGTGATCAGGATCGCCGACAGCCCGGTGATGCCCTCGAAACCGTGCGAGAAGTTCCCCGGATCGAACAAAACCGTCGTGGATGCGCCGGAATCGCCCTTGAAACTCGCGAGTAAGCATGAATGGCCGAAATGCGTCAATTCCATGCCTATATTGTGGCTGCGCAGGCGGTACCAGGGGGAGACATGCGATTGCTGCTGGCGGTGGCCCTGGCCACCTGCGGGTTGGCCGTCGCGCCGAGCACCAGCTGGCCTGCCTCGGCGGTCCCCGGTGAGTGCCCGCCGATTTGCGACGCCATTCCCGATTCGGCGTGGATCGACCCCACGGCGATCCCGCTCTACACGGTGTATCGCTGGCCGGGCCTTGCCGGATTGTCCGTGACGGCGCCGTCGCCACGGTTCGGCTTCGAGGCGATGTGTGGAAGCCCGCTCCTGGCCAACGACCCCCGTGCTTATGCCGTGGCGGCGCGATCAGTCGTGCTGCACCAGGAGGGCCAATGGAACCTGCTGGTGCAGGTGGTGCACTGGCGCGGTGACACTGCAACCGGCGGCGCCACGGTGCTGACCACGCTGGAGACCGCCAGGTCCAGGCTGCGCGACTGCCAGTCGACGGCGGCTCAGACGTCGCCGTCCATCACCACGAACGACCCGCAGCGCATCGGCGCCGTCATCAGCGACGGGGGCCATCAGGTCATGCGCGAGTACCTGCTGGCCGACCCGAGCAGCAGCACAATCGTCGAACTGGCTATGTGGTCGGCGCTGCCCACGCAGGTCGACTGGGCGGCGGTGGCTGACGCGCAGGTCCTCGACGCGATGGCCGCGCCGCTGTGCAGCGCATACATCCGGTCGTGCCGGTGAGGCGGTCCCGACATTGCCGCCGGTAGAGTGATCGCCGTGGCAAGGGTGGTTGTGCACGTGATGCCGAAGGCAGAGATCCTCGACCCGCAGGGGCAGGCGATCGTCGGCGCGCTGGGCCGTCTGGGCTTTGGCGGTGTCTCAGATGTTCGGCAGGGCAAGCGTTTTGAGCTCGAAGTCGACGACAGTATCGACGACGACACCCTCGCCGAGATCGCCGAATCGTTGTTGGCCAATACAGTCATCGAGGACTGGTCGGTCAGCAGGGCGCAATCGTGACCGCGCGCGTTGGCGTGATCACGTTCCCCGGCACGCTCGACGATGTCGACGCCGCAAGGGCGGTGCGGCGTGCCGGCGCCGAAGCGGTCAGCCTGTGGCACGCCGACGCCGACCTCAAGGGGGTCGACGCGGTGGTGGTGCCCGGTGGCTTCTCGTACGGCGATTATCTGCGCTGTGGCGCGATCGCAAAGTTCGCGCCGGTGATGGGCGAGGTCGTCCGGGCTGCCGAGCAAGGCATGCCAGTGTTGGGGATTTGCAACGGCTTTCAGGTGTTGTGTGAGGCGGGTCTGCTGCCTGGCGCGTTGACGCGCAACGCGGGCCTGCACTTCGTCTGCCGCGATCTGTGGCTGGAGGTCGCGTCCAATTCGACGGCGTGGACGTCGCGCTACGAACTGGGCGCCGACCTGCTGGTGCCGCTGAAGTCCGGGGAGGGCCGCTACGTCGCCAGCGAGCCGGTGCTCGACAAACTCGAGGGCGACGGCCGGGTGGTGTTCCGGTACCGGGACAACCCGAACGGCTCGATGCGCGATATCGCAGGCATCAGCTCGGCCAGCGGCCGCGTCGTCGGGCTCATGCCGCACCCAGAGCACGCCACCGAGGCGCTGACCGGCCCGTCCGACGACGGCCTCGGCCTGTTCTACTCCGCGCTCGATCTGGTGCTGGCCGCGTAGTCAGCCAAGCAAAACTGCCGCGAGCGTGCGTGTCTGCACGCGACATGCGGGCAGTTGTTGGCAAATTGCGCACGTTCGACGGGCCGTGAGGGTGCGCAGAATGCCTGCGAATCGCGGCGCGGGCGACAGCTATGAGCCCGACAATCAGCCGCTGTGGGCACAGATCCGGCTCGACGCCGAGGGACACCTATTTGGTCCAGTGCTACAACGAAAACCACCGCAGACGAGGACATCGACAAGGGCATCTCAACATCGTCACCGCATAACGCAACAATCGGCGGTTGCGCTGTCAGAATTGGGGCACGCTGCAGAAGGGGGCGCCGCCGCGATGATCGTCCTGACAGACACCGTAAACACCTGGGGCTACTCCGCCACCGTCCACTACTCTCATGCCCCGCACACGGTTATCGCTCAGTCGACGCTGGCCCTGCACATGGAGTTCAACGCCAACATTGGTCCGAATCCGACCTTTCGCAGCTATGCGCTCATTCGGACGGCGATAGTCGGCGGAGCGACCGTTACCGTCAACGGGCCGTGCCTTGTTGCGACCAGTGTGACCGAGATGCATGTCGAGCTCATTTCCGACAACGGTGCAGCGGTGGGGGTGGTCAATCAGTTCGACACCACCGGCGCCTCGGCAGGCCCGCCGAAAGGGCCCACTAGTGTGCGGATGGTCTCCTTTCACCGGCCCTCGAACGGAACTACCGCTTACGCCCACACGGCAAAGGTCTATGCCGGTGGTCGTGACATCACCGAACAGGAAGCAATTGACACCGCAATCGCAGGGTTGAGGGCTCTCGGCTTGGATCCGGCCGATCTGGTCATGAAAGTGACGACAGACGCTGCTCGGGCCTCGCGTCCGCAGCGGCTCGATCTGGAAACGAACGAGTTGGTCGACGAGGTACCCGATCCGCGGATCGGGTAGTTGTCATCGTCGAGGCGTTCGCGAAAATCTCTGTCAGGTCTAGTCGCGAACTGGCGTTAGGGTCGAATCGTTGTCTGTCGCCGTCTAGATCGAGGGGGTTCCTTGCTCGTCAACCCTGAACTACTGCGGGCGTTCGCGGCCCAGGTGGATACGGCGTCCGCATCCATTCGCAGCGCTGACGTCGGCCACAAGGCGACGACGGCTGCAGACGGCATTCCCGGGTCGACCACCCAGTGGGCAATGCGCGTCGTCGGCGAGCACATGACACAGAAGGCGAACGACATCGCCAAGAACATCACCGATATGGGCGTCGCGGTTCGCGGGGCTGGCGACAAATACGAGGTGGAAGACAGCACCCTCGCCGGCGCGTTCGATGGGATGTTCTAGCTGGTGCTGCCCTCACGTTCACACCTGCAAGGGTGGAATCCCGAGTCGCTTTCACCCGCCGCGTCGGGGCTGAGTGCCGCAGGGCTATCGGTGTACACCGCGGTACGCAACCTCGACGACGGCTGTGACCGGATGCCCGAGGCGCGCGCATGGGACGGCCCGGCGCACAAGGCCGCTAGCGCGATGTTTGGCCGTGCCACCGATACGGCCTCCCAATTCAGCCACTACACGGAAGGGGTGGCCGCTGCCCTGACGAAGGGCGCAGGCACCATCGGCGGTGCCCGAACCGCGCTGTTGAATCATGCAGACGAAGTCGACCACGGCGAACTGTCCGTCTCGGACATGTGGGTGGTGCTCATCAAGCCGGCTCGCGTGTCGGCGGAGAAGGCGACCGGCCTTCAGGCTCAGGCGAAGGCAGAGCAGGCGGAGATCAACCGATTGCTCGTCGCGCTCGGTGACGCCGACAGCGGCACCGCGGCACAGGTACAGGCTGCCGCAAAGAATTTCGGCTTCGCATTGCCCGGTCCGAATGATCCGCGCAGTCTGGACCCGAACTCGGGATTCGCCCAACCCGCCGACCAGGTTCCCAACCCGATGACCCTCAACGGGCTGATCCAGCAGGGTGTCGTTCGGGACAACGACATGGCGCAGACCGTCCGGGAGAGCAAGGAGTGGGACACCGAGGACGGCCAGGTGCGCAAGACGCTGACGATGATGGACGGCAGCAGACACGAGATATACGAGTGGAACGAAACTCTTCCCTGCGTCGAGGACACCTACTACGACAAGAACGGGAAAGAGGTGTCCAGCACGTTCTCTCAGGACAAGACGAATTACGACGGCACCAAGTTCACGTCCGTCAAGTTCGCCGACGGCACTGAGGTCACGATGACGTGTACCGCGGACGGCAAGTGCACAGGCGGTGTGACGACGCCCGACGGTCGCCACGGCGTCCTGCCCGACGAGTTCTTCACCCACCCGGCACTTACGACGGTCGGCGGTGCTCTCACCGGACTCGAGGGACAGGCCAAGCGCGGAATCCCGATGTTGTCACCGCAATCCGTGGAGAACCTCGGCAAGGTCGGGAAGTACGGCGGGCCGACGCTGGGGGTGGCGACCGCACTGTACGACACTGTGACGGCGAAGACTTTTCAGGATGCGTGTGTCGCTGCCATCTCGGGCGGCGCCGCGGTCGGGGGCGCCTACGTGGGTGGGCCTCTTCTTGCGGCGGTGCCGACCGCGATGGCGATGCCAGAACTCGCTCCGGCGTTCGCCGTGGGCGGAGACATGCTCGGCGGATGGACATTCGGTTACGTCGGCGGCATCATCGGCAATATTGTGTGTCGCTGATGAGGCTTCCGACTGCGATACTTGCGTGGCTATTTCTCGGCCCCATCGGAACTCTTGCTGCGATCTTGGCGGTGCTCAATGTCGTCCGGGGCGAGTACCTTACGGCGGTCGTGGCGCTCGGTGGCTGCGCGTTCTGCTACGGCTTGATATTCCCGGTGCCAAAAGTCCTGAGAGGCAAGGTGACCCCTCGCGCGGAAGTTGACGATGCGGGGACGACGTTTCGGCCCGATCGCGGAATCGACATACCAGTGCAGGTGTCGCTCCTCGGCCTCGTCGTGGCTAGCGTGCTGATTTCAGTGCTGGCGCCGTCCGGGAGGCTGGCCATTCCGGTGCCGCCCGTCATGAGGTACTCGCTTCCGTTCATGAGCGCGGTGATCGTGGTGGCGGGTGCACCGATGCTGTGGCGGAACGTGAGTCGCCGCAGCACCAAGTATCTGCGTCTGACGCCGCAAGGCTTCGAGTTGTCAGAGGGCTTACGATCGGCGTCCGGCGACTGGGCGCAGATCGAGGACATCACCGACCGGGTTCCTGGCCAACAGGCACCCTCACCGGGAGCTGTTGTGTTCGTCATGGCTGACGACAGCGCGCCCACGATCGCGGCCGGCGCCATCACGCCCGACGGGACCGCGTTACGAGAGCTGGTCCGGTTCTACTGGAAGCTCCCGGAATCCCGCGGCGAACTCACCGACGGTCGAGCCCCCAAGCGGCTTGCCGACGAGCGTTTCGACGCACCTTCGTAACCCGCGAGCGCGCGCGAAATGTACGCAAGTGGCGGCGTGTCGATGTGCAGACACGCACGCTCGCGGCTCGTAGCTAGGGCGTGAGTGCGACGGACGCCTCGGCCGTGTAGCAGAGGAACGTCAGCGTCTCCTCGAGGTACAACTCCACCGTGGCAGCGTCGTGTGACAGGTAGCCGATCGACACGTCGGTGCCGAGCTGCAGATCGAAGTCGCCGCCGCGGGTGGACAGCACGAACGCGCCGTCGATCGCCGGGGCCCAGATGATTTCGCCGTCGACCAGCCGGTTGAGGTGCTCGCGGATCGGATAGCCGTGCTCGGTGGTCTCGCTGACCTTGGTGTACACGTCGGCCGACAGCAGCACGCAGTACGGACCGTCGACACCCGCCAGCCGAAGCTCGGACAGCGCCTGGGAGATGACGTCGGGGATGCCACGTGCGTCGTCCGGAAGGGCGAGCGCGGTGTTGGAGCTGCACGCCCGGATGCCCTCGATGGAGGCCGCCTCGTAGCCCTCGAAGATCGCCCGGTCCTCGGCGAAGGCCAGCTGTCTGGCGGCCTCCTTGACCGGATCCCAGTCCGAGTCCTGCGAGCCCCGCTCCACATCGTCGATGGCGGTTCGGTTCACGGTGAACGGCACCCGGAGCCGCACCAGCGGCTTGCTGTCGCGCAGATGCGCGATCACGCCGTCACCGGGAGGGGCGACGTCGCGCAGATGGCCCGTGCTGATCGCCGCGGTCACCGGCCCGCCAGGCTCGCTGACGTCGACGACCCGCCGCCCGGCGATGTGCCGCTTGAACGTTCGCGTCGCCTCCGTCTCGATTTCCTCCCAAGCAGCTTCGGTAATCGGCGCCAGATCGCGGTACAGGTTGTTCATTGACGTGTTCCTTTCAGGCTGCCTATCCCGAGCGACCCGTTGGTAGCGACGGGCACATCTGGCTGCTCTTCTTCGGGCTCCGAATCCGGAAGCGGCGGAGGATCATCGAGGAAGTCGACGATCGGAGTGAAGAACTTCCCACCGGTCACCGCGGTCGAGAAGTCCAGGATGCGGTCGGTATTGCCAGGAGGATCGCCGATGAACATGTTGCTCAGCATCCGCTCGGTGACGGCGGCGGTGCGCGAGTAGCTGATGAAATACGTGCCGAACTCAGCCTTGCCGATCTCGCCGAACGGCATGTTGTGCCTGACGATCTTCAGCTCGTTGCCCTCGTCATCTTCGATCACGTTGAGGGCGATGTGTGCGTTGGCCGGCTTCGCGTCGTCGTCCATCTCGATGTCCTCGAGCTTGGACCGCCCGATCACCAGCTCCTGTTCGGTGACCGACAGCGAATCCCACGAGCTCATGTCGTGCAGGTACTTCTGCACGTGCAGGTAGCAGCCACCTGCAAAATCGGGATCCTCGTCGCCAATCTCGGTGGCGGACACCGCAAGTGGGCCTTCGGGATTCTCGGTGCCATCGACGAAGCCCAGCAGGTCGCGGTTGTCGAAGAACCGGAAGCCGTGGGTCTCGTCGACGACGGTGACTGCCCCCAACGCCTTGACGATCCGGCCCGCCAACTCGAAACACATGTCCATCGACAGTGCCTTGATGTGGAACAGCAGGTCTCCTGGCGTGGAGGGGGCCTGGTGCCGCTGGCCCCGCAGCTCGATGAACGGCGTCAGCTCGGCCGGGCGCGGACCGGAGAACAGCCGGTCCCATGCGTCCGACCCGATCGAGGTGACCACCGACAGATGCTTGTCGGTGTCGCGGAAGCCGACGGCGCGGACCAACCCGGAGATGTCGGGCAGCGCGTCGTGGACGGCGGCGGCCGCCTCCTGCCCTTCATTGATGGTGACCACCAAAAAGATGGCCGCGGGTGTCAACGGCGCCGTTACCGGTTGTGGCTGTGGGTCGGGCACCATTCGACCCTAGCGAACAGGCAGTCGGCAATGATGGTGAACCATGTCCCCGAGTGCGCAAGGGCTGTGCGAGTTCATCGACGCGTCACCGTCGCCGTTTCACGTCTGCGTGACCGTCGCCCAGCGGTTGAGCGCCGCGGGGTTCACCGAGCTCTCCGAACGCGACGAGTGGCCTGCCGACGGCCGGTTCTTCACGGTGCGGGCGGGCTCGCTCGTCGCGTGGCGATCCGACGAGGCGGACCGTACCGGGCCGTTTCGGATCGTCGGCGCCCACACCGACAGCCCCAATCTGCGGGTGAAACAGCACCCCGATCGGTTCGTCTCGGGTTGGCAGATGGTCGCCCTGCAGCCATACGGCGGTGCCTGGCTGAACTCCTGGCTGGACCGCGACCTCGGCATCAGTGGCCGGCTGTCGGTGCGCCGCTCTAGTCCGGGAGGCGACACCATCGACCACCGGCTGGTGCGCATCGACCAGCCGATCCTGCGCGTCCCGCAGCTGGCGATCCACCTGGCCGAGGACCGCAAGTCCGTGTCGCTGGATCCGCAGCGGCACGTCAACGCGGTCTTTGGCGTTGGCAGTGGCCCGCGGTCGTTTCTGGCCTATGTCGCCGAACGGGCGGGCGTGGACGCGGCCGACATCCTTGGCGCGGACCTGATGACCCATGACCTGACACCGTCGACTCTGGCCGGCGTCGACGACGAGCTGGTCAGTGCGCCCCGGCTGGACAACCAGGCCACCTGCTACGCGGGGCTCGAGGCGTTCCTGGCCGCCGAGCCGGGCGAGCAGTTGCCGGTGCTGGTTCTGTTCGACCACGAGGAGGTCGGCTCGCAGTCGGATCACGGTGCGCAGTCCGAGCTGCTTCACACGGTGCTGGAACGGATCACGCTGGCGGCGGGAGGCGGCCGGGAGGACTTTCTGCGACGGCTGCCCGGTTCGATGGTGGCCTCCGGCGACATGGCGCACGCCACCCACCCGAACTATCCCGAGCGGCACGAGCCCGGCCACCTCATCGAGGTCAACGCGGGCCCGGTGCTCAAGGTGCAACCGAATCTGCGCTACGCCACCGACGGCCGCACCGCAGCGGCGTTCGCGCTTGCCTGCGCGCAGGCCGGGGTTCCGCTGCAACGCTATGAGCACAGGGCCGACCTGCCGTGTGGCTCGACGATCGGGCCGATGACCTCCGCACGCACGGGCATCCCGACCGTCGACGTCGGCGCTGCTCAGCTGGCCATGCATTCCGCCCGCGAGGTGATGGGCGCCGACGACGTCGCTGCCTACTCCGCTGCACTGCGGGCGTTCTTGTCACCCAGCTGAGTCGATGTCGACCTGGTCGTAGCGGATGACGTTCTCCACCACCATGCCGTCGCGGGTGCGGACTCGGTCGAGCCCGCGGATCGCGAACGGGCCCGCAGGGCCGGTGCCGCGGCCGGTGTAGTGCAGGAAGACGAGCTGCTCTCCTGGAGCGCTGCCGTCGACGGTCGCACTGTCGATCAGTTCCAGCCGTAGATCGGGGCTGGCTGCGATGAGCTCAACGATCTTGCCGGTGTACGCCTCAAGGCCATGCACCGGCTTCGGATCGCCCTGCCAGTAGCCGACGATGTCGTCGGCGAGGATGTCGCCGATGCGCGACTCGTCTGGAGCGGCCCAGAAGGCCGCCCACATCTCGGCGCTGAACTTCGGATGGGTCTGGGTATCGGTGTGTGTCATAGACGAAGCGTGCGTCGAAGATCTCGGTCGTTCAATTACCCCAGACGTAAGCGCGCCGTTTCTGTCACACCAGTGCCCTACAGTGACCGCCATGGCACTCTCCGTCGAGAACATCACCTTCGACTCCACCGACCCCGACCGGCTTGCCGAGTGGTGGGCCAGCGTCGTGGACGGCACGGTAAACGCTTTGGCGCCGGGCTTTTTCGTCACCGTCAGTCGCCCTGGCGGTCCTGGGCTGGCATTCCAGAAGGTCGACGATCCGACACCGGGCAAGAACCGCGTGCACGTCGACTTCTCCGCACCCGATCTGGAGGCCGAGGTCAAGCGGCTGGTGGGGCTGGGCGCCACCGAGACCGGCCGGGGCGAAGCAGGCCCGGAGTTCCAATGGGTGGTGTTCGCCGATCCCGACGGCAACGCGTTCTGTGTGGCCGGTGGCGACGTGGCCGACGCCACCTGAACCGCTGAGGTCGGCGGCTCAAACTACACTGGTCGCGTGACGTCCGGGCTGACCCATGAGGTCGACACCGTCGACCGCGCCGCAGCCACTCCCGAGGTACCCCAGCCGTTCCGCGAACTCGGCCTCAAGGACGACGAGTACCAGCGGATCCGCGAGATCCTCGGTCGTCGGCCCACCGACGCCGAGCTGGCCATGTACTCGGTGATGTGGAGCGAGCACTGCTCCTACAAGTCCTCGAAGGTGCACCTGCGGTACTTCGGTGAGACGACGACGGAGGCGATGCGGGCATCGATGCTGGCGGGCATCGGCGAGAACGCCGGCGTCGTGGACATCGGTGACGGCTGGGCGGCCACGTTCAAGGTGGAGTCGCACAACCATCCGTCGTACATCGAGCCGTACCAGGGCGCGGCCACCGGTGTCGGCGGCATCGTCCGCGACATCATGGCGATGGGCGCCCGCCCGGTCGCCGTGATGGACCAGCTGCGGTTCGGCGCCGCTGACGCTCCCGACACGCGCCGGGTGCTCGACGGAGTGGTGCGCGGCATCGGCGGCTACGGAAATTCGCTGGGGCTGCCCAACATCGGCGGCGAGACCGTGTTCGACGCGTCCTACGCGGGCAACCCGTTGGTGAACGCGCTGTGCGTCGGGGTGCTGCGCAAAGAGGATTTGCATCTCGCGTTCGCGTCGGGAACGGGCAACAAGATCATCCTGTTCGGCGCGCGCACCGGCCTCGACGGCATCGGTGGCGTTTCGGTGCTGGCGTCGGAGACGTTCGGCGGCGACGAGAGCGGTGCGCCGGGCCGCAAAAAGCTGCCTTCGGTGCAGGTGGGCGACCCCTTCATGGAGAAGGTGCTCATCGAGTGCTGCCTCGAGCTGTACGCGGCCGACCTGGTGATCGGCATCCAGGACCTCGGCGGCGCCGGATTATCCTGTGCCACATCCGAACTCGCGTCGGCCGGCGACGGCGGCATGCGGGTCGAGCTGGACACCGTGCCGCTGCGGGCGGCCAACATGACGCCTGCCGAGATCCTGTCGAGCGAGTCGCAGTAGCGGATGTGCGCTGTCGTCGCGCCGGAGAACGTCGACAAGTTCATGGCGGTGTGCCGCAAGTGGGAGGTGCTGGCCACCGTCATCGGTGAGGTCACCGACGGTGACCGGCTCCAGATCACCTGGCACGGTGAGACGGTCGTGGACGTGCCGCCGCGCACCGTCGCGCATGAGGGCCCGGTCTACGAGCGCCTGGTGGGACGGCCGGACACCCAGGACGCGCTCAACGCCGACACCTCCGCCAAGCTGCCCCGGCCGTCCACCGGCGACGAGCTGCGCGCGACATTGCTTGCGCTGCTTGGCAGCCCGCACCTGTGCAGCCGCGCCTTCATCACCGAGCAGTATGACCGGTACGTGCGCGGCAACACTGTGCTCGCCGAACACGCCGACGGCGGCGTGCTGCGAATCGACGAATCGACCGGCCGCGGCATCGCGATCTCGACCGATGCGTCCGGCCGCTACACCCAGCTGGACCCGTATACCGGCGCGCAGCTCGCGCTGGCCGAGGCGTACCGCAACGTCGCGGTCACCGGCGCGACACCGGTCGCGGTGACCAACTGCCTCAACTTCGGCTCACCCGAGGATCCAGCGGTGATGTGGCAATTCAGCCAGGCCGTCCGGGGCCTCGCCGACGGCTGTGCTGCGCTTGGCATTCCGGTTACCGGCGGCAACGTCAGCTTCTACAACCAAACCGGCACCACCCCTATCCTGCCCACCCCGGTCGTCGGCGTGCTCGGCGTGTTGGAAGATGTGAGCCGACGTATTCCTACTGGACTCGGTACGGAGGCAGGGGAATCCCTGATCCTGCTCGGCGATACCCGCGACGAGTTCGACGGCTCGATCTGGGCGCAGGTCACCGGCGACCATCTCGGTGGGCTGCCGCCGCGCGTCGATCTTGCGCGCGAGAAGCTGCTCGCCGAGGTGCTCGCCGCCGCATCGCACGACGGGCTGGTATCGGCGGCACACGACCTTTCCGAGGGCGGGCTGATACAGGCCGTCGTCGAGGCCGCGCTCGCCGGTGAAACCGGTTGCCGCATCATCATTCCGGAGGGTTTTGAATCAGGCACAGGCCCCTTCACATTCTTGTTTTCCGAATCAGCAGGCAGGGTGATGGTGGCCGTCCCCCGCACCGAGGAGAGCAGATTCCGCGCGATGTGTGAGGCCCGCGGCCTGCCTGCCACCCGCATCGGTGTCGTCGATCAGGGCAGCGACGCCGTCGAGGTCCAGGGTCAGTTCACCGTCTCCCTCGAGGACTTGCGCAGCACGTCGGAGGGCGTGCTCCCAGGGCTATTCGGGTGAGTGTCGCGACCCGCGAACGACACCCACTACTCGTATGGGCTTGGCGCTTGGTCCATCTCGACTTCACCGGCATAGCGATCGGCGCGCTGTTCTTCTGCCTGTCGCTGACCCCGTCGCTGCTGCCGCGCGACTGGCTGTTTCAGGGCCTGATCGGCGGGCTCAACGCGGCGATTGGCTACGGCATCGGCGCGTTTGCGGAAAAGATGTTGCGCCGCTTCGTGTTACATCGCCGCAAGTGGTGGCCGCCGTCGAAGCGGGTGCTATACATACTCAAGACGGTGACCGTCGTGGCATCCGCGACGGCGTGTGTGCTGATGATGATCCCTGCGGCCGCGTGGCAGCGTCAGGTGTCGGCGGTGGTGGGCATGGAGGGCCCGACCACGCTGGGATACTCGCGCACCCTGATCATCGCCGTGTTGGTCGGCGGTCTGTGCGTCGCGGGCACGCGCGTCCTGCTGGACTTGATCAAGACGATGGCCCGGTTCTTCATCAGGCGCTGGCATCTTCACGACGAGACGGCGTTGTTCATCGGCACCGCGATTGTGGTGGTGGTGGCCATCACGCTGATCAACGGCGTGCTGATCCGTGGCTTCCTCGCGGGCGCCAACCGGGTGTTCCAGCCGCAGAACGCCACCACCCGCGCGGCCATCGTCCAGCCGAGACAACCTGAACGGTCCGGCAGCCCAACGTCTTTCGCGCCGTGGGAAACCCTCGGATTCCAGGGCCGCAACTTCGTGGCCACCGGTCCCCACTCCGACGAGTTGACGCGCCTGAACGGTAGACCCGCCAAGGAACCGATCCGGGTGTACGTCGGGCTGAACACCGCGGCCGACGACAAGAGCCGGATGGCAGTGCTGCTGAGCGAACTCGAACGGGCAGGCGCCTTCGACCGCAAGGTGCTGGTGATCATCCCGACCACGGGCACAGGATGGATCAACCCAGTCGCCGCCCGCTCGCTGGA
>JAVXWV010000163.1:0-7834 GCA_032230775.1 Mycobacterium sp.
AGCTATGGGCTTGATAGAGCGAGAAGCGACAGCGGATCGCGCATGACGGGGCCCGGGTATCCATCGACCCCGACGCCGAAGCCGAAGAAGCGGCCCGCATGGATAGTCGGCGGGGTCACGATCGTCAGCTTCGTCGTGCTGCTGTGGATCATCGAGCTGTTCGACTCGTTGTCCAACCATCGCCTCGACGACAACGGCATCCGGCCGCTGGAGACCGACGGCCTGATGGGGATTCTCTTCGCGCCGTTGTTACACGCCAACTGGGATCACTTGATCGCCAATAGCATTCCAGCGCTGATCCTCGGGTTCCTGATGACGCTCGCGGGGATGTCGCGGTTCATCTTCGCCACGGCCATCATCTGGATTCTCGGCGGGTTCGGCACATGGCTGATCGGCAATATCGGCGCGCACTGTCCCTACGTCGGGGTGCGCTGCGAGTCCAACCACATCGGCGCGTCGGGCCTGATTTTCGGTTGGCTGGCATTCCTGATCGTGTTCGGGTTCTTCACCCGCAAGATCTGGGAGATCGTCGTCGGCGTGATCGTGCTGCTCGTGTACGGCAGCGTCCTCCTCGGCATGCTGCCCGGCACCCCAGGGGTGTCGTGGCAGGGGCACCTGTGTGGTGCGATCGCCGGAGTGTTGGCCGCCTATCTGCTGTCCGGGCCCGAACGTAAGGCGCGCGAGCTTCGGAAGACCAAAGCGACGAACCCATATCTGACTACATGACGCCTGGCGCGCTCAGCCCAATTGGGATCTTCGATTCCGGCGTCGGCGGACTCACTGTCGCGCGGGCGATCATCGACCAGCTGCCCGACGAGGACATCATCTACGTCGGCGACACCGCCAACGGTCCATACGGGCCGCTGACCGTCCCCGAGATCCGCGCGCACGCACTGGCGATCGGCGACGACCTGGTCTCGCGTGGCGTCAAGGCGCTTGTGATCGCGTGCAACACCGCGTCGTCGGCGTGCCTACGTGACGCAAGAGAACGATATGCGCCCGTGCCCGTGATCGAGGTGATCCTGCCTGCGGTACGCCGCGCTGTCGCCGCGACCCGCAACGGCCGCATCGGCGTCATCGGCACCGCGGCCACCATCGCGTCGGGCGCGTATCAGGACGCGTTCGCCGCCGCTCGTGACACCGAGGTGATCGGTGTGGCATGCCCGCGGTTCGTCGACTTTGTCGAACGCGGCGTGACGAGCGGCCGCCAGGTGCTGGGTTTGGCCGAGGGGTATCTGGAACCGTTGCAGCGCGCCGAGGTCGACACCCTTGTGCTGGGCTGCACCCACTACCCGATGCTGTCGGGGTTGATCCAGCTGGCGATGGGCGACCACGTCACGTTGGTGTCGAGCGCGGAGGAGACCGCAAAGGACTTGCTGAGGTTGCTCACCGAACTCGATTTGCTGCGTCCGCATGACGCTCCGCAGGCCCGGCGGCTGTTCGAGTCGACCGGCGATCCTGAGGCGTTCACCACACTTGCGGCCCGATTCCTTGGTCCGACTCTTGACGGTGTTCGACCTGTTCAGCGTCACGTTGGCGCCCAAAGATGATTTCTATCGCTCAAACGGGCGATGTTTTCGTCACAGGGATAGCGGGCATGGCAAGCTAGTGAACGTGCGAATCACCGTACTCGGTTGCTCCGGCAGTGTTGTCGGGCCTGATTCGCCAGCTTCGGGCTACCTCCTTACCGCTCCTGACACCCCGCCGTTGTGCATCGATTTCGGCGGTGGAGTGCTTGGCGCATTGCAGCGTTACGCCGACCCCAATTCCGTGCATGTGCTGCTCTCGCACCTGCACGCCGACCACTGTCTAGATCTGCCCGGCCTGTTCGTGTGGCGGCGCTATCACCCGACGCCTGCACCGCAACGGGGCCTGATGTACGGCCCGGCGAACACCTGGGCGCGGCTTGGCGCGGCGTCGTCACCCGAGGGCGGCGAGGTCGACGACTTCTCCGACATCTTCGACATCCGGCATTGGGTCGACAACGAGACGGTGCAGATCGGTTCGCTTTCTATAACTCCGAAGCTTGTATGCCATCCGACCGAATCCTATGGGATGCGGATCACCGATCCGTCGGGCGCGACGTTGGTGTACAGCGGTGACACCGGCTACTGCGATCAGCTGGTCGATCTGGCCCGCGGGGCGGACGTGTTCCTGTGCGAGGCGTCGTGGACCCATGACGCGTCGCGGCCGCCCAAGTTGCATCTGTCGGGCACCGAGGCCGGGCGGGCGGCTGCGCAGGCCGGTGTCGGCGAGCTGCTGCTGACCCACATTCCGCCGTGGACGTCGCGCGAGGATGTCATCAGCGAGGCGAAGGCGGAGTTCGACGGACCCGTGCACGCGGTCGTGTGCAACGAGTCATTCGACGTCACTCGCTCCTGACTGCAGTCGGACCCACCGGTTAGGGTTGGCGCGTGTCCAGACGAGAAGACGGCCGGCTCGACGACGAGTTGCGGCCGGTGCGCATCACCCGCGGTTTCACCTCCCATCCCGCCGGTTCGGTGTTGGTGGAGTTCGGTCAGACGAGGGTGATGTGCACGGCCAGCGTCACCGAGGGAGTGCCGCGCTGGCGTAAGGGTTCGGGCCTGGGCTGGTTGACGGCCGAGTACGCGATGCTGCCCGCAGCCACCCATGAGCGATCGGATCGCGAGTCGGTCAAGGGCCGCGTCGGCGGGCGCACGCAGGAGATCAGTCGGCTCGTCGGGCGGTCGTTGCGGGCGTGCATCGACCTGGCCGCGCTGGGCGAGAACACGATCGCCCTCGACTGCGATGTGCTGCAGGCCGACGGCGGCACGCGTACGGCGGCGATCACCGGCGCGTTCGTGGCGCTGACCGATGCGGTGACGTACTTGGCGGCGGCCGGTCGGCTGTCGGATCCGCGCCCGCTGTCGTGTGCGATCGCGGCGGTGAGCGTTGGCGTCGTCGACGGACGCATCCGTGTGGATCTGCCGTACTCGGAGGACTCGCGCGCCGAGGTCGACATGAACGTCGTCGCCACCGACACCGGCACGCTCGTCGAGATCCAGGGGACAGGAGAGGGCGCGACGTTCCCGCGCTCGACGCTCGACAAGATGCTCGATGCGGCGATGGCCGCGTGCGAGCAGTTGTTCGTGCTGCAGCGCGAGGCGCTGGAATTGCCGTATCCCGGCGTGCTGCCCGAGTCGGGGGAGCCGGCGAAGAAGGCGTTCGGAAGCTGACCTCGATTTCCAGGCTGCTCGTGGCCAGCCGCAACCGCAAGAAGCTGGCCGAGTTGCGACGGGTACTCGACGCTGCCGGTGTGGCGTTGACGCTGTTGTCGTTGGACGACGTCGCGGCGTTCGACGAGGCGCCGGAGACGGGTGCGACGTTTGAAGAGAACGCGTTGGCCAAGGCGCGCGACGCGTTTATGGCGACGGGGTTGCCGTCGGTGGCCGACGACTCGGGGTTGGAAGTCGAGGCGCTGAACGGCATGCCGGGGGTGTTGTCGGCGCGGTGGTCGGGGCGGCACGGCGCCGACCTTGCGAACACCGACCTACTGCTGGCGCAGATGGGCGACGTGCCCGATGAGCGGCGCGGCGCGGCGTTCGTCTCGGCGTGCGCATTGGTGTACGGCGCGGGCAACGCCCGCAAAGAGATAGTGGTGCGCGGGGTGTGGCCGGGCAGCATCGTGAGGGAGCCGCGCGGCGGGGGCGGCTTCGGGTACGACCCGGTGTTCCTGCCGTCGGGCTCGTTGCGCACGGCCGCGGAGTTGACGCCGGAGCAGAAGGACGCGGCGTCGCATCGGGGCCGTGCGTTGGCGTTGTTGGTACCGGCGCTGCGGGAGCTGGCCTAGAGGCCGAACCTCTGCTTGATCTCCGCGGTCTGGAAGTGCTCGACGATGATGCCGGCGAGCGGAATGGTGCCTGCCAGCAGCACACCGATTGTCTTGGCAATGGGCCAGCGCACCTTGACGGCGAGGTTGGCGGTGAAGAGCAGGTAGATGAAATAGACCCAGCCGTGCACAACACCTATCCAGGTGGGTGGGTTGTCCACTTTGACCACGTACCGGACCACGATCTCGTAGCACAACGCAATCAGCCAGATGCCGGTCGTCCACGCCATGACGCGGTAACCGAGAAGGGCCTTGCGGATGGTTTCGACGGGTGTGCCTGTTTCGGGAGCGGTCACTGATTAGTCCTGTCTTTCTTATCGGCCTTCGCGAGGTCGGCAAGATAGGCGTTGTACTCGCGGAGAGCGGGGTCGTCGTCGGAAGGCGTTGCGGCCTTGGGTCGTTCGGGTAGGAGCCCGGAGGGGATCTCGGTGACGGCGTCGTGGTTGCGAGGCTCGGGCGGGGCCTCTTCGTAGCGGACGAATTTGTAATAGGCGTAGACGCAGAAGCCGGCGAACAGCGGCCACTGCAGGGCGTAGCCGAGGTTCTGGAAACTGCCCGATGTCGACTCGAAGCGGGACCATTGCCACCAGGCCAGGGCCAGGCAGCCGGCCGCGGCGACGATGACCAACGCGATCAGCGCCGGTCTCCTACGCCGTGTAGTGGACATCAATCAACGGTACCGCGCGGTCCTTAGGTCCGACGAACTCGTCGAGACGTGCTGTTGCCGCTTTGCGGTAGATCGACACGATCTTCTTGCTCGACCGAGTCCACGGAATCCCGAGGGCGTCGAGGGCGGCCGTGAACAGGCCGTGGATGTCCTCGGACATGTTGGAGAAGTGGTAGCGCACGCTCATGACGCCGCGGTCGTTGGCGATGACGCGGCACCCGTCGCTATGGATGAGGCCAAGGACGAACTCTTCGGTGGCCTGGTCGACGAGCGCTTGCTGCCCCGGTTCGAGTGCGATCCGTCGGGTGTGCTTCTTGCCGGGGCCGTGTTGGGGGAACAGGCACGGCCAGTGTTTCGAAGTCAGAGAGACGTCGACACAACCTTCACGTTGCACGACGCCCGCGCGTTGGCCTGGCATCAGCATGTCGATAGCCTCGCGGCAGCGTCGGATGATCGCCGGGTATTTCTTGTCGAGCGTGATCCTGAGGTGCCAAACTCGGCGGTTGCGCGAGATGTAGCCGTCGCCTAGGTACATGCCCAGCAGGTAGCAATACGGTGCGGCCGGAATCGCTGAAAAGTCGTGTAATGCGCCGCATGGACTACCGCCGGCGACCAACCGACGAGAAGCCTTTGGTCGACGTCGCCAGTCGCGCACCGTCGGTCGCGGTATGCCAGTGCGCCGGCTGATGGCGCAATCGTTGATGCCCGCAGCGATGAGTTGCCGCACCGTTTCGAAATCTTCTGCTGACCGCATCGCGGCACCCTTCGTCCGACGTCTCCAACGTAGGAAGTGCCACCGACAACGGGATGGGCCAACGGGTACGATCGGCCCTTACGCGCGAGTGTCGGAACTGGCAGACGAGATGGCTTTAGGTGCCATTGTCCTATGGGCGTGGGGGTTCGAGTCCCCCCTCGCGCACTCTGTGCCCCATCGATTTCTGCACGAGGGTCGTGATTCGCGAGAATCAACAACCCCCCGTGCAGAATTCGCGCTTCCGTCAGATGGCGCGTGTGCGGTGCGCCCAGGGGTTCGCCTGCTCCAGCTGCCTCGCGACGCGGATCAGGATGTCTTCGCGACCATAGGCTGCGACGAGCTGCACGCCGACCGGCAAGCCCTGGAGTAAGGGCACGAAATCCCCTTCGCGACGCATCAGCGACATCGCACGACTTCGTCGTTGTGTGTCAGGGTCGTCCATGGCTCGTCAGATCCTCGCGCCGTCAAACCTTTTGCCGCATGTGAACCGCGTTTCTCCGCACAACTGCCCGCGGGGGTTATTGCGTGGTTTCGCGGCGGGGGGCGTGGGCGGTGGCCGCTTGGGTGCGGTTCTGGACGCCGAGTTTGGTGAGGATCGCGCTGACGTGGTTGCTTACGGTCTTCGGTCTAATGAAAAGGATGGCGGCGATGTCGGCGTCGCGGTGCCCCTTCGCAAGCAGTTCGAGCACGTCGCGTTCGCGGCGGGTCAGCCCGTTTGGGTCTGCGCGAGTGTCGGCGCGGCGCGAGTGGGGGGCGCGGCCGCCGGTCATTGCGAGGCGTTGACGGGCTCGGCGGGCTGCGGCGCGGGCGCCGAGCTGGCGGAAGGTGGCCAGGGCCTGTTTGATGGCGGCAATGTCGCCGCCGAGCTGGGCCAGGGCGGCGTCGTAGGGGCAGCCGAGGGCGGTCCATGCGTCGGCGGCGGCGCGCCAGTCACCGCTGGTTTCGAGCAGGTAGGGTGTCACCGGTCCGTTCGCGGGGACGCTCACCTTTGGTCCGCCGGACAGGTGCAGCCAGCGGCGCAGGTGCCCGACTAGCCACGGGTCGGCCCCGCTGGCGGGTGCGGTGGCCAGCCCCGCTTGCGCCTCGGCGCGGGCGGTGTCGTCTTCGCCGCGAAGCCAGGCAGCCTCGGCGCGCGCGGCCCACAGCGGGCCGAGACGGAACAGGTCGACCGGTTCTACGCCAGCGCGGGCCTCGTCGAGCAGCGGGACGACCGGCTGGTCGCCGCGGCGGGCCCGAATGAGCGCCACGGTAAGCAACGGCATGGCCCGATTCATTGGGCTGATCCCGGGCCGGGTCAACAACTCATGGGCGGCAGCCTCGGCGTGGGCCCATTCGCCGCGGCACATCGCGACCAGCGCGTCGGCGCCGTCGGCAGCCGGTTGGAAAGCGCCTAGGTCATGGTCACGACAGAAAGCAGTCGTCTCGACGATGTAGCGATCGGCTCGTTCCAAATCGTGGTGCAGCACGGCGGTCCAGCACATAATCGCACCGGCGATGCCGGCGTGTTCGGCCAGCGCCTTGCTGTCCATCAGGGTCCGCCACACCACCTCCAGCTCGTCCCAACCGGTGTCGGTGCGCAGCACGGTGGCCAGCGCGGTACAGCCGCGGGCTCGGAGCACCACGGCCGGTTCGCCCAATTCGGTGCCGAGTTTGATCGCCCTTGCCGCGTACTGGGCGGCGGCCGGGTCGTACCTGAAGGCGGCCAATGCCGCCAGGTTGACCAACGACCAGGCCAGCTGCGGGCCCGGAGCAAGGTCTTCCAGCAGACGCAAGGACGCTTGCGCGGCGGTGGTGGCCTCGGTGGAGTGACCCAGCGGCCACAACATTTGTGAGAGCCAGCGCAGATCCTCGCCCTCACCGAGCCGGTCGCCCAGATCGTGGCGGAGCGCGATCGCCTCGCGCCAAGACCGCGTCGCTGCCTCGGCGAGCCCGCACAAGTAGCTTTCGAATGCGTGCGCCTCCAGCCACTTCACGCGCTGTTGCTTCGGAGTGTGATCGGCGTGCCGCAGCGCCAACGCGTACAACTCGGCGGCCTCCCGGTGAGCGCCCACCGCCGCGGCCCGCTGCGCGGCGGCACGCCCGAAACGCGCGGCCGCAGCGTCGTCGCCGGCCTGATCGGCGTGAAACGCTAACGCCGACAACGTGTCCGGCGGGACCGGTGGTTGCGCCAGCGCGGCCAACGCGCACTTGTGTAACTCCCGACGCCGATAGGCGGGGATCTGTTCCAGCACCGCCCGCCGTGCCAGCTCATGTCGAAACGCCACCGCCGCACCGTCGGCGCGCAGCACGCCGGCGTCAAGGCATTCATCCAGGGCCACCGCCGCGCCCGGGCACACCTGGTTCAGTAGCAGCGCACTGGCGTGTGGGCCGCAGATCGCCGCGGCGTGGGCGGTGTCTCGCGCGGGCGAGCCTGCCCCGCACCGCCTCGGAAACGCTGCGCGGTAGCGCGCTGTCTCCCAACGCATCCCGGCCAGCGGCCAGGATCTCGGTCACAAAGAACGGGTTGCCGCCGGTGAGCCGGTGCAACTCGTCGGCGTTGAGTACGCTACCGGCGGCCAACACC
>JAVXWV010000262.1:0-3036 GCA_032230775.1 Mycobacterium sp.
TTTCGAGACCTTCGCCGACGGTAGCGCGCTCTCGACCCGACTCAACAACTCCGGCGGATGGTTGCAGTGGCCGGGGCACATCGCGATCGCGACGCTGGCATCCACCTCGACCGTGATCTGGTCCAGCGCGAACGGGGCGCTCAGGGACTCGCGCAACGCTCCGGCGTAGGCGCGCAACGCGGGCAGGTCCGGGCAGTCCTCCATCAGGACAGCGAACTCGTCCCCGCCGGTTCGCATGAGTTGCGCCGGCGCGCGGACCACCTGCGAGAGCCGATCGGCAATCCGGCACAACAGCTCATCGCCGACGTGGCCGCCGAAGTGGTGGTTGATCTCCTCGAAGTCGTCGAGATCCAGCAGCAGCAGAGCGCATCTGTCCCGCCGCGACGACGACGCGCCGTTGGCGGACGCCGCGGTCAGCGATATCGCCAGCGCCCTGCGATTGGGCAGCCCGGTCAGCTCGTCGGTCACCGCGTGCGCGTGCGCTTCCGCGGACGCGCTCATGTCACGGAACGTCACGCTGAATCGTGCCGCAACGGCGATCAGGCTCAACGCCGCCAACCCGACCGCCACCCGTGAATCGTTGGAAAGGATGGCCACGGCGACCGCGACGACCGTGCACACCACGGGCACAGTGAAGGCGCTTCGTCCGAGTGTGCGACGCGGCGCCGCCCGCGACGGCAGCCAACTCGCGATCGCCACGAGCAGCGCGGAGGCGGGCCAGCACACGTCAAGCGACGTGCCCACCCGGTACGCGCCGGCAGACGTCTCGAAAAGGTACACAGTGTCGGCGACGGCGCTGACCGTCAACCCGACGAGCAGAAAGCTCCACCGAAACTCTTTGCGCCAGCCGATGATTGGCAGCAACGAGGCCGCGATGGCCACCAGCAGCAAGTCTCCCCACGGGTACGCCAGACCCACCAGCGCGGTGGCGGTCGCGTTGGTCATCGCCGTCCGGATCGGCCCCGCGGCCAGCGCCGCACCCATCGCTGCCACGGTCAGCCCGCACACCAGCGTGTCCAGCCGGGTCGACAGCGGCACCCGCCGCAGCTGGGAGCGCATCAGCGACAGCAGCCCGGCGTACGCAAGAGGGTAGAACAACAGATACGCCGGGTCGGCGATCGACGGGGACTCACCCGAATTCACCCATCCCGCGTAGATCACGTCGCCGATCCCCGATACCGCCAAGCCGGCGCCGATCAGCGTCCACGCCAGCCGCTCGGTGGTTACCTGCCACGCCCGGGCGATGACGATACCGGCCGCCGCCAACGTCAGTCCCGGGTACAGGATGTTGTCGAAAAACATGTGCTCGCCGCGACTTTCGCGAACCAGTGTCGAGACTCCGAACACCAGCACACCGATTGCGATGAGCCCCAACGCGATCCAGATCGCCCGCGGAGCCAACCGGCGGTCATGACCGTCGCCGGCAGGCGCGTTGACCACAGCACTTTCGTCCGCCACGTCGACGCCGACCGGCGAACCCGAGCCGGCCGCCGCGGTCGCCGAACCGGCCAGCTGAGGCAGTTCACGCGGAGTAGGCATGTCGGGCTCGTAGCTGCGCACGCATCCCCCGCCCGCGCGCTTGGCCGCATACATGGCCAGATCGGCGTGCCGGAGAAGATCGTCGACGGACGTGTCGGACTCGTTGGCCGCGAATGTGAGACCTATGCTCGGACGCACCGTCAGCGGGACGCCCTCGATCATGATAGAGGCGTTGAACGCCAACAAGATTCGATCTGCGGCAACTTGCGCCTCGGCGATGGAGTCTTCGATCAGCACCGCGAATTCGTCACCGCCGAGCCGCGCGACAGTCCACGTGTCCCCCACACAGTCGGTGAGACGCCCCGCGACCCGAATCAGGAGTTCATCTCCTGCCGGGTGGCCCAGTACGTCATTGACTGCCTTGAACTTGTCGAGGTCCAGGCACAGCACCGCTACCGGCTGGCCGCCGTGCCGTTGACGTGCCAGGGCGTGTTCCAGACGCTCGAGAAATTGAGCACGGTTCGGTAGCCCCGTGAGGCTGTCATGGAAAGCCGCCCGCGCCACCGTCGAGAGCAGCCCTTGGTTTTCGACGAGCACCACGAACTGGCGCGCCAGCACGCACCCGACGAGGACCGCCACCATCGCGAACAGCGGACCCCCGTGCGCCGTTGCGCGAAGCGCGCTGGACAGCCCCACGCCGCCAGCGACCACCACCGGCAGGTACGGCAGCCACAGCCGGGCGCGCGACCGGACCTCCATCGGCGACGTCTCGGCGGCCGGCTCGTTGAAGCTCGACAGCGCGCCCAGCGCCAGCATGGCCAGTCCAGCCACTCGTGCCAGATCGACGAGGCCGTTGTTGTGATAGCCGCCGGAGCCGGTGAGGTACACGAGAATGATGTCGGCGACGCAGATCGTCACCATTCCGCCAACGACGAGGTTCAGACTGGGCCGGCCGGCAGACCCGGTCCGCGACCACATGAGAATGGCCACCGTCACCAGGCCCACGTCGAAAGCCGCGTGGGCCAACACTCCCCACCGCTCGATGCCGTCTCGGCTGAGCAGCTCGTCGAGCATGAAAATCCACGACACCGCGAGCAACGAGGTCGCCACGATCACGCCGTCGAGCACCATCCGCCAACGGCTTTGGCCGCTGCCCTCGGACAGGCACACCAACGACACCGCCGCGAAGACCGGGAAGACGAGGAGCACAAGATCGACCGGGGTCGGATACGCAAAGTGCGCGATGCCGGGGGTCAGCCGGAGGGCCTCGCCGACGGCCCACGCTCCCAGCGCGACGGCCAGCGCAAGCCATCCGCATCGCCGGCGACCCTGCGCCCGGCGTGCCGCCCAGCCGGCACAGCCAGCCGCGGACACGACGCTGAGCAACAACACGATCTGATCGATCGAGGGGTTGCTATCGGCTTTCCCCCAGCTGGCGACAAATTGCGCAGCGATGATGACGAGCGCGATTCCGTACCCCCCGACCACGAGCCATCCCGCTCTGGCTGACAACCCGAGGCGTCGCCACGGATTTTGTATCCAGGGGTCCATTACCGT
>JAVXWV010000269.1:0-5159 GCA_032230775.1 Mycobacterium sp.
ACAACTACCTCGAACCTCTTCGAGCGTACCTGCGTGCCGACCGGGAAGCCCAGCGCCGGTGCGATTGAGACACCTGTCGTCGATTCGCCTGCTGGAGCCGTTGTGCGGCAATACCTTTCACCGCTCACGGCGCACCGTCACGCGATGGGTGCGATGAGCGTCTGCCCGGCGTCAAGCGCCACGGAGTCGAGTTGGTTGAGCTGACGGATGCGCTCGACGACCTGGCTGACCGGCGCGTCGGGAGCGACCCGGTGCGCGACCTGCTGCAGCGTCTCCCCTGTCTGCACCTGGATCACGGCCAGCCTGCCGGGAACCGGCGCCTCGACTCCGGTCACCCCGCCGAACTGGGCGACCAGTCCCAGCCACACGGTGATCGCCGATGCGATCAGCGCGAGCACCACTGTGGTCGCAGGCGTGATGGGCCGCCTGCGGTGGATCGCCCGCGACATCACTACCCCGGTGCCGCGGTAGCGCATCGGGGCGACGGCGGGTCGGTTCGACCGCGGCCGCCGACGGGTGTCGGCAGGCCGGAATCCCGGCCTGACCACGGGCGCCTGCTGGATTGCTCGGGTTTCGAGGATCGTCATCTGCTTGCCTTCCACTCCGGGATTCTTCGCTCTTGTGTTCGAATGTACTCGCTCAGGTGTTCGATTAATAGAACATGTGATCGAACTGTTGCCAAACGATATGGCAGCCCACCGACAATTTCCGCGGCCGAGGCCGGCAACCCCCTTCGAGCGCGACACGCCTCGAACACATGTTTGATTATTCGTTCGGCGCGGACTACATTCGGCGCCATGAGCGAAGACAGCAGCGGCACCCGGGCGGGTCTGACCGAGCGTCAGCGCACCATCCTGGACGTCATTCGCGCGTCGGTCACGTCACGCGGCTATCCACCCAGCATCAGGGAGATCGGCGATGCGGTCGGCCTGACATCGACGTCGTCGGTCGCTCATCAGCTGCGCACGCTGGAACGCAAGGGCTATCTTCGCCGCGATCCCAACCGGCCGCGCGCGGTCGACGTGCGTGGCTCCGAGGATGTCGTGACGCCGATCGTCGCCACCGACGTGGCCGGCTCCGATGCGCTACCGGAACCCACGTTCGTGCCGGTGCTCGGCCGCATCGCCGCAGGCGGGCCGATCCTGGCCGAGGAGGCCGTCGAGGACGTCTTCCCGCTGCCACGCGAGCTCGTTGGTGAAGGGTCGCTGTTCCTGCTGAAGGTGGTCGGCGACTCGATGGTCGACGCGGCAATCTGCGACGGCGACTGGGTGGTCATCCGCCAGCAGAACGTCGCGGACAACGGCGACATCGTGGCGGCCATGATCGATGGCGAAGCCACCGTGAAGACCTTCAAGCGCACACGCGGCCAGGTGTGGTTGATGCCGCACAATCCGGCGTTCGATCCGATCCCCGGCAACGACGCTGCGGTGCTCGGCAAGGTCGTCACAGTCATCCGCAAGATCTAGCGGAGAATTCGAGTCCGACGTTTCGCCTAATTTGCCCGGACGAATCCGTTGGTGCGAGCGATTTCTTCGCTGGCGAACCAGATTTCGGCGCTTGCTTCCTCGTAGACTGAACTCCCCGGCGCCCAGTACAGCCCGGACTTGGTGTCCGCCTTGATCGGATAGCCGTCCGGTGCCTGACCCGGATCGTCGAGCGGCAGATGCAGGGCGGTGCCGTTCGGCGCAGGTTCGTCGATCTCGATCCGGGCATGGCGACCTGTATCGCTCAGCGGGTCGCGTTCGATACCGGTCGGCATCCGCGTTGGCGTCGTATCGACCCTGTCGGTGTCTTCGTCCTCATCGAGGTGATCCTGTTGCACCGCAACAGGTTCCCGCGACGTATCCGCTTCGTCGGAGTGGACGGGAGACCCCCAGGGGCTCATCGGCTCCTGCTGATAATCGCCGGCGGTTGATGCAGCAGGGAGCGAACCCAACCCCTCCCGCGAGTAGTGGTCGCCGAAGAACTCCGCGGAGTCCTCAGCGGTTGGTTCGTGTTCGGTGATCGCCCTGCCGTAGCCGGACGGCGCACTGAACGCGAACTCCGGATCGTCGGCCTCGAGTCCGTCGTCCGCGCCGCGCCGACGGGTGCGCAGCGACGCGAACGCCACAAGCCCTGCGAGGACTACCACGGGAACGATCGCAAGCAGCCACCACCAGGTCCATTGAAACCACTTGTTGCCGTTGGTATTCGAGGCCTCGGCATTGTTCGCCGCCTTGGGCTGCTCCTGTCCGGGAACCTGCAGGCTGGACAGCTGAGAAGCGAGATTCCCCGGCTCCGTGCTGAAGCTCTTCTTGTCCCGATCCCACGAGATCACCCCACCGCTGAAGCGCTGGGTGATGACGTCTCCGCTCTCGGTCTGATCGGCGATCGGCGCGCCCAGCGCGCCTGTCGCACCGCCCAGCTTCTGCCACGCGGCATCCATCGCACCGCGCACAATGACGGCGCCGTAGTCGGGCGTCCAGAAGATGACCGGCTTGTCCTCGGCGGCGAAGCTGCTCATCCGGCTCTCGGTCGCGAGGCCGCCGTCGATCTCGCTCGACGTCGGAAAGCCCAGATCCCCCTGGGGGCCACCCACGCTCTCGTACTTGGCCAGCACCTGGCCCGTTACGACGTTTGCACCCGTCTCCGGGCTGTAGAAGATCTTGCCGCCTGCGAAGTTCTGCCCGAGGCCGTCGCGGCCGATCGGATACGGCGGCCCCTGTGCGGCACCGAGCGGGCCCAGCGCTCCCCCGGCTGCGCGCCGGGCCGCGTTGATGGCCGACGCGGGGTCGTCCGGTACCTCGAGGTCCGAAAGCTGCCCGGCCAGATCGGGTGGGACCGTGGTGAAGGTCTTGGCCTTCCTGTCGTAGGACACATCGCCACCGGTGAATTTTTGAGAGACGACGGCACCGCCGTACGTCTCGTCCTCGGTGGGCACTCCGAGCGTCCCCGCGGAGCCGCCGAGTTTGTCCCAGGCGGCGTTGATGGGCCCGCGCACCACCTGGGCGCCGGTGTCAGGGGTCCAGAAGATGACGGGCTTGTCGGTGGCGCTGAACGTGGTGTTGCGGCTACCAGGTGCGCGCCCCGCCCCCTCGTCGATGGTGGGGAAACCGAGGTCGCTGTCGGCCGGTCCGCCAAGCGATTGGTACTTGTCCAGAATCAAGCCGGTCATGATGTGAGCACCTGTGGCGGGGGTGAAGAAGATCTTGCCGCCTGCGAAGTTCTGTCCGAACCCCTCACCGGCCGGGTAGACCCCGCCGTCCTTGGGCCCGAGCGGACCGGCGGCACCGCCGCCTGCGTCCCAGGCCGCGCTAATCGCCGCGTCGGCGTCGGCGTCGGGAGTGGCCGCTGCCACCGGGGCGAAAAAGACCAGCGTCGCCGCGCTCAGCAGGCCGATTGTCGTCCGCGCGATCCGCCCGCTGTGCACCATGCCCCGTTTCGTCATCCGACCAGTCACGTGGAGTATCGCGTTCGCGACTGTGTCAAACGACGATAACGAAGGCGTGTCCGCGATACAGCGCAACCTGGGGCACGGCGCGCCGCCGTGTTCGAACTGAGACGGTCCTATACGCCCATGCTGCGGCCGATGATCTCCTTCATGATCTCGGTCGTGCCGCCGTAGATGGTCTGCACGCGCGCATCGAGATATGCGCGCGCGACCGGATATTCACGCATGTAGCCGTAGCCGCCATGCAGTTGCAGGCAGCGATCCATGAGGTAGACCTGTTTTTCGGTGGAGTACCACTTGGCCATGGCGGCCTGTTCGACGGTGAGTTTCTCCTCGAGATGCAGCTTGAGGAATTCATCGACCATCATGCGCACCACGGTGGCCTCGGTCGCCAGTTCGGCCAGCAGGAACCGGCTGTTCTGCTGGCTACCGATCGGGCGGCCAAATGCCTTGCGCTCTTTGGTGTATTGCAGGGTCTCTTCGAGCACAGCCTCCATCGCCGCGGCAGCCACCACCGCGATGCCGATCCGCTCCTGCGGCAAGTTCTGCATCAGGTAGACGAAACCCGAGCCCTCGTCGCCGAGCAGGTTTTCGACGGGGACCTTGACGTCGGTGAACGACAGCTCCGCGGTGTCCTGGGCGTCGAGGCCGATCTTGTCGAGTTTGCGGCCGCGCTCGAAACCTTCCATGCCACGCTCGACGACCAGCAACGAGAACCCCTTTGCGCCCTTGTCCGGGTCGGTCTGCGCCACCACGATCACCAGATCGGCATTGATGCCGTTGGTGATGAACGTCTTCGCGCCGTTGAGCACGTAGTGGTCGCCCTCTTTGACGGCCCTGGTCTTGATGCCCTGCAGGTCGCTGCCCGTGCCGGGCTCGGTCATAGCTATCGCGGTGATGATTTCTCCGGTGCAGAACTGCGGCAGCCAGCGCTGCTTCTGCTCGTCGTTGGCCAGCCGCGTCAGGTAAGGCAGCACGACATCGTTGTGCAGGCCGAACCCGATCCCGCTGTAGCGACCCGCGATGGTCTCCTCGTCGATGATCACGTTGTAGCGGAAGTCCGGGTTTCCGCCGCCGCCGTACTCCTCGGGCACCGACATGCCGAGAAAGCCCTGCTTGCCGGCTTCCAGCCACACACCGCGGTCGACGATCTTCTCCTGCTCCCACTGCTCGTGATACGGCGCAACGTGGCGATCGAGGAAGGCGCGATAGGACTCGCGGAACAGATTGTGCTCGGGCTCGAACAGGGTGCGGTCGTATTTGACGACGCTGCCCATGGCTGACCTCCAAGGACTGGTACCGGCTGTTACCGCTCAAGCTACCCCATCCAACCGGATGGTTGGTCGAGGGCGCGCGAATCGGAGAAGGGAGAGCGCGTCGTGCCCCGGTTCTAGACTCGCGTGGGTGACCACCGAAGACGACAACGAGTGAGGATCGCAGCGAGGCACGAGCGAGGACCGGAGCGAGGAGGAGTCGAGGCATGACCCGAGCCCCGACGAGCCTGACCCACTGGGGCGCCTTCTCGGCGGGCATCGAATCCGGCGACATCGCTTCGGTGACACCGCTGGACGGCGACACCGACCCGTCACCGCTGCTTGGCAACCTGCCGGGCACCATTCGGCATTCCGCGCGTATCGCCACACCTGCAGTGCGACGCGGCTGGCTGCGCGACGGGCCCGGCCCGAGCACGCGGCGCGGCGCCGACGAGTTCGTCGCCGTGTCCTGGGAT
>JAVXWV010000448.1:0-2660 GCA_032230775.1 Mycobacterium sp.
CACGACGAGTCGTCACTGGACCTGTTGCCCGGCGGCCCGACCGCGGTGGTCACCACACACGCCGCGATTCCCAAGACAAACCCCGAACTGGTCGAGGCGCGTCGCCGCGGCATCCCGGTGATCCTGCGCCCGCTGGTGTTGGCCAAGCTGATGGCCGGACACACCACGCTGATGGTCACCGGCACCCACGGCAAGACCACCACTACCTCGATGCTCATCGTGGCGTTGCAGCACAGCGGTTTTGATCCGTCGTTCGCGGTGGGCGGCGATCTCGGCGAGGCAGGTACGAATGCTCACCACGGCAGTGGGGACTGCTTCGTCGCCGAGGCCGACGAGAGCGACGGGTCGCTGCTGGAGTACACACCAGACGTCGCGGTGGTGACCAACATCGAGGCGGATCACCTGGACTTCTTTGGCAGCGCCGAAGCGTACGGCGCGGTGTTCGACGGATTCGTCGAGCGACTGAAACCCGGTGGCGCGCTGGTGGTTTGCACCGATGATGTTGGCGCGGCGGGGCTGGCCGAGCGCACCGCAGCGCTGGGCATCCGGGTGCTGCGCTACGGGAGCGACTCGACGCAGTCGCTGGCAGGCACCCTTGTGGACTGGGAGCAGCAGGGTACCGGCGCGGTTGCGCACATCCAGCTCGACGGTGAAGCGCACCCGCGGGTGATGCGGCTCGCGGTGCCGGGCAGACACATGGCGCTCAATGCGCTCGGCGCGCTGGTGGCGGCGATCGAGATCGGCGCGCAACCCGACACCGTGCTCGACGGGCTTGCCGGTTTCGAGGGTGTCCGGCGACGGTTCGAGTTGGTCGGCACCACCAACGGCGTGCGGGTGTTCGACGACTATGCCCACCATCCGACGGAGGTAAAGGCCACGCTGACGGCCCTGAGGGTGGTGGCCCAGCAAGGCGACCCAGGTTTTTCCGGCCGGTCCATCGTAGTGTTCCAACCGCACTTGTATTCGCGCACAAACGCTTTCGCACGCGAATTCGGGCAGGCACTCAGCGAGGCCGACGAGGTTTTCGTCCTCGACGTCTATGCGGCGCGCGAACAACCGATGGCAGGCGTGAGCGGGGCGATGATCGCCGACCACGTCAGCGTTCCGGTGACCTACGTACCCGACTTTTCGGCGGTCGCCGAACGCGTGGCGGCGGCAGCCGACCCTGGCGACGTCGTGGCGACCATGGGTGCCGGTGACGTGACGATGCTCGGCAAGGAAATCCTGGCGGCGCTGCAAGTGAAGGCGAACCGGAGCGCGCCGGGCAGGCCGGGGACGGCGTTGCAATGACCGAGCCGACGGACGCGGACACCGGCGACGCCGAGGCCGTGGCCGATGCCCAGGCGGAACCGACGCCGCCGCCTGCTTCAGCCGCCGACTTCGAGGGGCCACGACGGCGGGCGCGCCGGGAACGTGAGGAGCGCCGTGCCGCCGAGGCCCGCGCGACCGCGATCGAGCACGCCCGCCGGGAGGCAAAGCGCCGCGTGATGGGCGCGCCGCCCGAAGAGGCGAAAAGGCTTAGCCGCCGGACTGTTCGGGGCCTGAAGGTGTTGATGTGGTCGGCGCTGGTGAGTGTCGTGGTGGTGGGGCTGGGCCTGCTGCTGTACTTCACCCCGATCATGGCGGCGCGCAACATCGTGGTGGTCGGGGTTGGCGCGGTAACGCAGGACGAGGTCGTCGCGGCCGCCGCCGTCCAGCCTGGCGTGCCGCTGCTGCAGGTCGACACCGACGCCGTCGCCGAACGGGTGGCGGCCATCCGGCGGGTGGCCAGCGCGCGGGTCCAGCGCCAGTATCCGTCGACGCTGCGCGTGACCGTCATCGAACGGGTGCCAGTCGTCGTCAAGGATTACCCCGACGGTCCCCACCTGTTCGACAAGGACGGTGTGGATTTCGCGACCGCACCGCCGCCCGCGGGCGTGCCGTACCTCGACGCCGACAATCCGGGGCCGAGCGACGCGCCGACCAAGGCCGCGCTACAGGTGATGACGGCGCTGCGGCCCGAGGTCGCGGGACAGGTCGGCCGCATCGCGGCGCCGTCGGTCGCCGCCATCACCCTGACCTTGACCGATGGCCGGGTGGTGGTGTGGGGGACCACCGACCGCACCGAGGAGAAGGCGCTCAAACTGGGCGCTCTGCTCACCCAGCCGGGACAGACCTACGACGTATCCAGCCCGGATTTGCCGACGGTGAAGTAGCGACCCGGCCGTCAAAACCCGGAAATTCTTGATATCCGCGTCGGCGCGCCTGCATGGATACGTCGCAAGCCCGCCCTACCGTTCTGGTTGCGCGGAACAACTTGACATAACTATAACCCTATGGTTGAGGTTGAGAGTTTGCCGAGAGTTCGGCGCAACGACAGACAACCAGGGATGAAGGGGACCGCTGATGAGCGCTCGCGCGAAGAAGGGACGATCATGACCCCCCCGCATAACGACCTCGCCGTGATCAAGGTGGTCGGCATCGGCGGTGGCGGCGTCAATGCCGTCAACCGGATGATCGAGCAGGGCCTCACGGGCGTCGAGTTCATCGCCATCAACCCCGACGCTCACGCGCTGTTGATGACCGACGCCGACGTCAAGCTCGACGTCGGACGCGACTCCACCCGCGGTCTCGGTGCTGGCGCCGACCCCGAGGTCGGGCGCAAGGCCGCCGAGGACGCC
>JAVXWV010000463.1:0-11861 GCA_032230775.1 Mycobacterium sp.
TCGGCGCGTACCCGCCGGTGATGATCAGGCCGACACCACCGCGGGCGCGCTCGGCGAAGTACTCGGCGAGCCGATCGGTGTCGCGGGCGCGGTCCTCCAGCCCGGTGTGCATCGAACCCATCACCACGCGGTTGCGCAGCGTGGTGAAGCCGAGATCCAACGGCGAGAACAACTTCGGATACGTCACTCTTGTCCTCTGCTCTTCGCGCGAGCGCTCATCGCTTGGCCATTCAATGCCGCGGCCACTTCGTCGAGCCAGTCGATGGCGCTTTCCTCAGCGCGGATACCGCCGCGCAGCACCAGATACTGATGCAACGCAGTGCCACTCAGGCCGCTCGGATCGGGAAACTGCCGCTTCTCGAATCCGCGGTAGGTGTCCAGCAATTCGGCGCGCTCGGCCCGAAGCGAGGCCGCCTGAGCGCGCACCGCGTCGACGTCGCCGTACGCGGCGCCGCGGACCTTGATCGCAATGTCGCGGGTCCGGTTGTCGGCTACCGAGCTGCCGCGGCCCGACAGCGGTTCAGCGATCCAGCGGGCCATCTCGGCAAGTCCGGCGTCGGAGACGGTGTAGACCTTCTTGTCCGGCCTGCCCTTTTGCACGACGGGCTTGACGCACACCCAGCCGTCGTCCTCCATCGACCTCAGCGTGCGGTAGATGTGTTGATGGGTGGCGGCCCAGAAGAAGCCGATGGACCGGTCGAACCGGCGGGCCAGCTCGTAACCGGAGCCGGACTGTTCGCATAGGGAAACGAGGATCGCGTGGGGAAGTGCCACGCGGGCAGCCTAAGGCGAATCCGCCGCGCTATGCAACTTGTTGCAGTGCAACCAAGCGCATAGGCGGCGGATTCGTCAGGTCAGCACCAGTTCACGTTGACGTCGGTGCCTCCGTTGTTGACGTGCACCGAGCAGTCCGCCATGGCTGGACTGGCCAACCCGAGGGACATCACGGCGAACGTGGCGGCAGTGGCTAGGCCGAGGGCGATCTTCTTCATTTTGACTCCCGAAAATTGAGCTTAGCTAAGCTAAGCGCCTGGTATATAACAGAACGGCTTCGTCGCGGCGGATCTTCCCGGGGACAACGGTTTTCGCCCGATTTGTAAGCCGTCACAGCGAAGGCAGTCGTGTGGCCGGGGTCACACGACGCGGGGAGCAGCGGCAACGCCGAGTCAGAAGGGTATGTCCCTAGTCGTGCTGTATGTGCAACGTCTAGTATCAGTAACCACGCGCCACCCATAACCGAGCGGCGTAGTAGTTAGGGCACACTGAGACAGGCCTTCAAGTAGCCGCATCGGATACTTGCAGCGACTTTTCGGCGGGCCGAGCATGACTGCCCCACTGACAGGAGATCGAGGAGACCTCAGTGACGTACACGATTGCCGAACCCTGCGTCGACATCAAAGACAAGGCATGTATCGAGGAGTGCCCTGTCGATTGCATCTACGAGGGCGCACGCATGCTGTACATCCACCCGGACGAATGCGTCGACTGCGGCGCATGCGAGCCAGTCTGCCCGGTGGAGGCCATCTACTACGAAGATGATGTGCCCGATCAGTGGAGCGGATACACACAGATCAACGCCGACTTCTTCGCCGAGCTCGGATCGCCCGGCGGCGCGTCCAAGGTCGGCCTGACCGAGAACGACCCGCAGTCGGTCAAGGATCTGCCGCCTCAAGGTGAGGACTAGTAACGGTTCGCCCCGCGCTTCGTAAGCGCGTCTCGGCGTTATTGCCGGTGTTCCCATGGGACACCCTGTCCGACGTCAGCGCGCTGGCACGTTCGCACCCCGACGGCATCGTCGACCTGTCGGTGGGCACACCCGTGGACGATGTAGCTCCGGTCATCCGAAACGCGCTTGCCGCGGCCAGCGGAGCGCCCGGATACCCGGCCACAGCGGGCACCCCGGCGCTGCGGGCATCGGCGTCCGCTGCCCTGCAGCGTCGGTACGGCATCACTGCCCTGGCCGACGACGCCGTGCTTCCGGTGATCGGCACCAAGGAACTCATCGCGTGGCTGCCCACGCTGCTCGGTCTGGGCCCGGACGACGTCGTCGCGCTGCCCGAGCTGGCCTATCCCACCTACGAAGTCGGCGCACAACTGGCAGGCGCTCAGGTGTTGCGTGCGGACTCGCTGACTCAGCTGGGACCCCAGTCGCCCGCATTGGTCTATCTGAACTCGCCAAGCAATCCGACGGGCAAGGTGCTCGGCGTCGAGCACCTCCGCAAGGTGGTGGGCTGGGCGCGCGAACGCGGCGCATTGATCGCGTCCGACGAGTGCTATGTGGGGCTCGGTTGGGACACCCAGCCGGTTTCGGTGCTGCATCCGTCGGTCTGCGACGGCGACCACACCGGGCTGCTGGCCGTGCATTCATTGTCGAAGACGTCGTCGCTGGCCGGTTACCGTGCGGGGTTCGTCGCCGGCGACCCTGCGGTGGTCGCCGAGCTTCTGGCGGTGCGCAGGCACGCGGGCATGATGGTGCCGACGCCGGTGCAGGCCGCGATGGTGGCCGCGCTGGACGACGACGCCCACGAAGGCGAGCAGCGCGAGCGGTATGCGCGAAGGCGGGCGGCGCTTCTGCCTGCGCTGCAATCGGCAGGGCTGACGGTCGACGACTCCGAGGCCGGCCTATACCTGTGGGCGAGCCGCGGCGAGCCGTGCCGCGACACCGTCGCGTGGCTGGCGCAGCGCGGAATTCTGGTGGCGCCCGGCGAGTTCTACGGCTCGCGCGGCTCGCAGCACGTCCGGGTGGCGCTGACTGCGACGGACGAGCGTATCGACTCTGCCGTGGAAAGGTTGCGCGGCTGACTTCACCGACGCCGAAAGGTGTTCACCCGCCTGCGTACTCGATGTCGTTGAAGGGCCAAGACTCCGTCAGCCAGTCACGAACGGCCTTACGCAACGGAGCGTCGAGTTCGGCCACATCGGCACGAACCCAGGACCGAACGCTGGCGTCGCCGGCCCGGTCGCCGGGGTCGATGTAGACGCAGCCGATGACCTCGTCTGAATCGGGAGATATTGTCAATACCTGTGGATGAGGTTGGTTCAGGCGACCTCCGTTTCGGTTGATTCGCCGGGCTCGGCGGGTGTGATGTCGATGGGTCGTTCGCGCTGTTTGCCCTTGTGGAACGTCGCGCCCGCATGGACCAAAGCAACAAGATGCGGTGCGTTGACGGCACGCCAGCGCGCGTGCGCGGCGTCGATCAGCTTGTAGGCCATGGCAATCCCGGCCGCGCGTGAGCCGGCCTCGGGGTCGTCTGGAGGGGCTTTTCAGCCATTCTGATCCGGGGCGCTCGATTTCTCACCTCATTGTGATCACGCGGTGATCAGACCAAAGTGAACAGGGCGTCAGATCCAGATGCGGCGCGCCGTCGAATGCCGTCGCGGCGAATTACCTGTGTCGCGGCTGGTTTGCTGGAGCACGCCTTAATTTCGATGGAGCCGGTCGTGCTTCTCGACAAACCTGCCGAAACATCTCGACACTACTCGCGCCCGAGCGCTGTCTTCGCTGCCGACCGCACGCGGTGGTCGCCACTCTCCACCTCCTCAAGAATGTTTTGCTGCTGACTTCTCGATGTAGCTGCCGGTTGGTAGGGTTGGCGCCGTGAGTGAGCCGTATCAGCCCGACATGCCGTCGTGGCCGCAGCAGCCACCGCACCAGCAAGGGAGCTACCCCCAATCGACACCGCACCCCTATGCCGGATACCCGGCGCCGCCCGCCGGGCCGAAGAACGGCCTCGGGATCGCAGCGTTGGTTATCGCGATCATTGCACTCGTGTTCTTCTGGTCGGTGGCAGGCGGCGTCACCCTCGGACTCCTCGCGGTAATCTTCGGGTTCATTGGCCGCGGCCGGATCAAGCGGGGCGAGGCGACCAATGGCGGTGTCGTCGTCGCCGGCATCGTGCTGGGGTTCCTGGCGATCATCGCTTCACTCGCCGTACTCGCGTTTACCTGGGACAGATACAACGTCTACATCGGTCGCATCTTTGGCAGCGGCGACTCGGAATACTTCCACTGCTTGTCCAATGCGCACAACAACGACGATGCTGGGCAGTGCGAAAAGCAGCTCCTGGAGCGCTTCCGCGAAAAAAAGCGCTCGGCGACGATCACTCCGACGCCCTAATCCGAATCGATCACCGCGCTGTTGACAGGGTTACGGCCCCATCCACGGGAGGCTGATCACCGAGCTGCTGGCCGGTGAGCACTGTGCACGCTCTGGAGTGGATGTCTATGAGCTATCGTCAAGACCAGATGAGCCTGTTTCAGGCGACCTCCGTTTCGGGTGATTTTTCGGGTTCGGTGGGCGTGATGTCGACGGGTCGTTCGAGGAGCTTTCCTTTGTGGAAGACGGCGCCGGCGCGGACGAGGGCGACCAGGTGCGGCGCGTTGACCGCGCGCCAGCGGGTTTGAGCGGCCTCAATCAGCTTGTAGGCCATCGCCAGTCCGGCAGCTCGTGAGCCGGGCCCCTTGGTCACCTTGGTTCTCAAACGTACTGTCGCAAAAATACTTTCGATTGGATTCGTCGTGCGTAGGTGTACCCAATGCTCGGCCGGGTACTTGTAGAACTCCAGCAGCACGTCGGCGTCGTCGACGATCTTGGCCACCGCCTTGGGGTACTTGGCGCCGTAGTCGATCTCGAAGGCCTTGATCGCGACCTGGGCCTTGTCGATGTCCTCAGCGTTGTAGATCTCCCGCATCGCCACGAGCGCACCGGGATGCGCCGACTTCGGCAGTGCAGCCAACACATTGGCCTGCTTGTGCCACCAGCACCGCTGCTCGCGGGTCGCCGGGAACACCTCGCGCACCGCTTTCCAGGACCCCAACGCGCCGTCACCGACCACCAGCACCGGCGCGGTCATGCCGCGTCGGCGGCAATCGCGCAGCAGATCAGCCCATGATTCGGTGGATTCGCGGTAGCCGTCGGCCAAGACGACAAGTTCCTTGCGGCCATCGGCGCGCACCCCGATCATCACCAACAGGCACAGTTTCTGCTGTTCGAGGCGCACTTTGAGATGGATCCCGTCGACCCAAAGGTAGATGTAGTCGGTGCCGGACAGGTCGCGCTGCCCGAAGGCGTGAGCCTCGTCCTGCCACTGCGCGGTGAGCCGGGTAATCGCCGACGCCGACAGCCCCGCACCCGAACCCAGGAACTGCTCCAGCGCCGGACCGAAGTCGGTGGTCGAAAGACCATGTAGATACAGCAGCGGCAGCACCTCGGTCATCTGCGGCGACTTGCGTGCCCACGCCGGCAGGATCGCCGACGAAAACCGCTGCCGCTCACCGGAATCAGGGTCGACACGCTTGTCATTGACCCGCGGCGCCTTTACCGCCACCGCACCCGCGGCGGTCAGCACTTCACGCTGCTGGTGATAACCGTTGCGCACCACAAGCCGTCGGCCCTTGTCGTCGACCTGATCAATGAACTGTTCCACATACGCTGCGACCTCGGCCTGCAACGCCGCCTCCAGCATCCGCCGAGCGCCATCGCGGACAATCTCATCCAACAGCGACCGACCCGCACCAGCATCGTCGTTGGACGACTGCGCATCATGAACTACCGTGAGCATGGGCGTACCTTCCCGAACCAGCGCGCCAACGCCGGTCCTTGATCAGACAATTCGGACTTCAGATCATCCTCGGGAACGTGCGCCCACCTGCGCCGCCTCGCCGAGGCTCATCCACAGGTTCTGATCATTGCTCCTGAATCGGGCTTGAGCACCGAGTAGGCGAACGCAACGCGGCGCGCGAACTCGTCGGCGTGCTCCTCCAGATCGGTGAGGTTCCGCTCCGCCGAGAATCCCTCGTCGGGCGGCCAGCCCCTACCCTCGAAACCCGGTGTGGTCTGCAGGTGGGCGATGCTCGACATCCACGCCTCGTGATCTCGAGCATTGTGGTGCGGGCCGAGCGGTTCGAGCCGGAAGCGCGTGGATCGAAGTTCCGTGGGGACGACGAAGTCATCGGGGACCAGCGGGGTGCTTCTCGGCGCATCTGTCATTTCTTTACCTTTGCACCTTCTCGCCGGGGTCGCTCGAGCTGTAATACCGTCGCCGCATGAGCGATTACGACGTGGAGCCGGTGGACCGGCTGCCGTTCACCACCCCGGAGAAATCCGCGCGGTACCGCACTGAGGAGTACAGAGGAGCGCAGGGACTCAATTGGTACACGACCGATCCGACCCTTCAGGCCACCATCGCGTACTACCTACAGCCGGACGAACTCGCGTTCGCCGAGCCGCACCTGACTCGCATCGGCGAGCTGATGGCCGGACCGGTTTCACGCTGGGCCGAGGAGACGGACCGAAACCCGCCGCGGCTTGAACGCTACGACCAGTGGGGCCACGACGTCAGCCGGGTCGTCATGCCCACGTCGTTCGTCGAATCCCGCCGCGCGGTCCTAGATGCACAGAAGGCGTTGCGTGACGCCGCCCGGCGAACCGGGGTGAGTCCGTCGCTGACGGTCTTCGCGTCCAACTACCTACTCAATCAGGCCGACATCGGAATGGGATGCGCTCTCGGCACGGGTGGCGGCATGGTGAAGTCACTGGTCGCCTCGTACGCACCTCCGGATGTGCGCGAGCATGTGCTGGCCAAATTCGCGTCGGGCGAGTGGGAGGGTGAGACCGCGCAGTTGCTCACGGAGCGGACGGGCGGGTCGGACCTCGGTGCGCTGGAGACGACAGCGAAGCGTCACGGGGATACCTGGCGGCTCAACGGGTTTAAGTGGTTTGCCTCAAATTGCAACGGCGAGGCGTTCGTGGTGCTGGCCAAGCCCGAGGGTGCGCCCGACTCAAGTCGCGGTGTTGCGACCTTCCTCGTCCTGCGGACACGTCGGGACGGCTCCCGCAACGGCGTGCGGGTGCGCCGTCTGAAAGACAAGCTCGGCACGCGCTCGGTCGCTTCGGGGGAGATCGAGTTCGTCGACGCCGAAGCATTCCTGCTCTCGGGCGACGCCAGCGACGACGCGGGGCCGTCCGACGGCAAGGGACTTGGCAGGATGATGGAGCTGACGAATGCGGCGCGCCTGGGCATCGCGCTGTTCGCGCTCGGTAACGCGCGGCGCGCACTGGTCGAGTCGCTGTGCTATGCCCGGCAGCGGCACGCATTCGGCGAGGCCCTGATCGACAAGCCGTTGATGCGGCGCAAACTGGCCGAGATGATCGTCGACGTCGAAGCGGCACAAGCGCTCGTGTTCGACGGCACCGGCGCCGTCAACCATCGGCAGCCAAGGCCGGTGCGCCAGCGGATTGCTGTGCCGGTCACGAAGCTGAAGGTCTGTCGGCTCGGCATCACGATGGCGTCTGACGCGATCGAAATCCACGGCGGCAACGGCTATATCGAGACCTGGCCGGTGGCCCGGCTGCTGCGCGACGCTCAGGTGAACACGATCTGGGAGGGCCCCGACAACATCCTGTGCCTCGACGTGCGACGCGGAATCGAGAAGGCCAAGGCGCACGAGCCGTTCTTGGCGCGCCTACACGACGCGGTGTCGGTGTCGGACGACGACGACGCCACCAGCCTGGTGTCGCGTCGCGTCGAGGATCTCGACACCGCCATCACGGCGTGGACCAAATTGGATGGCGCCGTCGCGGAAGCGCGGCTGTTCCCGCTGGCCCAGTTCATGGGGGATGTGTACGCCTGTGCGCTGCTGACCGAGCAGGCCGCATGGGAACGGGCCGAACGGCGGACAGACCGTAAGGCCCTTGTCGCTCGGCTTTACGCGCAGCGGTACCTGGCCGATCGGGGACCGCTTCGCGGCATCGACACCGAAGGCGACGAGGCGATCGAGCGTTTCGACGAACTGGTCGCAGGTGCGCTGACGCTCTAGCTGAGCAGTACGCCGCCGATATCCGCGTTCATGCGGTCAGCTCCGTGATCAGTTGGTTGACGATGACGCGGATACGCACCGTCTCGCAGCGCGGGCAATACCAGCAGTCGAACAGTGGGCGATAGCGGAGCGGGTGGTCGCGCTTTTTACAGACGCGGCAACGTGGCACGGTCATTGCATCTCGGGCCATTGCAGTAGTTGGGGCGGCCATAGCTGTGGCGTGATGTGAATTGTGCCGTAAAACCCGTAGCGGAATGAGCCTTTCCGCTGGCCTCATCACAATGTGGTCCGTCGGCCATACGGCTAGGACAAGGCGAGCGCGTCGGGCAGCCCGTCGATAGCAGCCCGCGTTGTCGCATCCGATCTATTTCTTTAGGAACTCTAGAAGGGTGGCGTTCACTACGACACCGAAGAACTACTTGGTGCGCTACGTAGGTTTGCGTATCGCAAACAACCGGCCGCTGGCCGAACCCTGCGTGTGCGGTGTCCGCGTCCGCGGGCTGACTCATCGGACATCGGCGACAGCCCGTGACGGCTGACAGGTAACTGATCCCTTCCCAGGTCAGTACATCGGGTACCGATATAGTCGAAGGTAGGCCGAGCAACTAGGCAGTGGCGGGCAATGTCGCCAAGTCGCTTTGCAGATTCTGTCGATCTCGACTTCCCGGCTGTCTCGGTGTTGGGTAAACGCAACGGTGACGACTGCTAGTCGATGCGCCTGCTGACAATGTTCGAGGCTCGGTTCCCCGGTCCCGGGCCTAGCCAGGCGGGCAAGACACGGGGTTTGGCCGCCTTCAGCAACCGGCATTGATTCCGACTCTGGGCGGCGAAAGCTGTTGCTGACCAATGTTTTCTGCTCAACGATGTGTCTCTCGACGTGCCGAAATGGTTTAGCGGAACCCAGACTTCAAGCTGGAGCACGCAGAATGGTGCGGCCCGTACTGGATCAGTAGAACATCTCGGGCAGGCGCATGCGTTTGGCACGTTCGCCGCGCCCGAAACGCCAAAGCGGTCCAGCCATCGTAGGGGCGACCCCCACCTCATCACCCGGACTGTGACATGGCCCACATCGCAAACGATAAACGCTCATCTACATCGACTCCCGATGTAGATGTGCGATACAGTAACCGCCGGAGTCGGAACTTGAGTTCCGCCGCAGTTGCGGCCCACGACGCCGGCCTGGATCGAGGTGCGAGATGTGGCCGACGCCGTTCGGTAGGACGTGACGACCGGCAGGTAAGGAGACAGAGGGTGTTTCGTCTGTTTAAGAAGGTGTGGATCCCGCTACTTCTCGTCGTCGTGGTTGCGATCGGCGGCTATGCGGTGCTACGCATCCGCGACCTTTTCGGCGCCGAGGCCACCGCGGCCGCCGCCGACGGCAATGGCGACGAGACGAAACCCTTCAACCCCAAACACATCACGTATGAAATAACGGGTCCGCCAGGGGGCAGCGTCAACGTCGACTATCTGGACGCAGACGGGCAGCCCCATCGCGTCGACGCCGCCCCGCTGCCGTGGGCGTACACCATCGTGACGACGCTGCCGTCGATGTCGGCCAACGTCGTCGCCCAAGGCAGCACCGATATGAACGCGATTCGCTGTCGCGTCATCGTTGACGGTCAGGTGCGCGATGACCGCCATAGCGACGAATACCAACCCTTCATCTACTGCTTGGTGAAATCCGTATGAGCAACGCCCATTCAAAGCCCGGCCGGCCCGTCATTGCCCGACTCGTTCGTGTTCTTTCGATACCGATCATCTTGTTCTGGCTGCTGCTCGCCGTCGCGCTCGGCGCGATCTCGCCACCCCTTGAGGAAGTGGCCACCCAACATGCGGTGTCGATGACACCGCAAGCAGCGCCGGCATTCCAGGCCATGATGCACATCGGTCGGGTCTTCCACGAGTTCGATTCGGACTCAACAGCGATGGTCGTCTTGGAGGGACAAGACAAACTCGGCGACAGCGCCCACGACTACTACAACCGCATCGTGGGTCAGCTGAAGGCCGACACCGCGCACGTCGAGAATGTGCAGGACTTCTGGAGCGACCCGCTGACCGCTGCCGGGTCGCAAAGCCCCGACGGCAAGGCCGCCTACGTGCAGGTATTCCTGCACGGCAATCAAGGCACCACGCCCAGCATCCAGTCGGTGACCGCGGTGCGGAAGATCGTCGACCAGACACCGGCACCGGCTGGCGTCAAGGCGTACGTGGCAGGCAACACCGCGGTCACCGCCGACACGAATACCGAGGGCCGCAAAAGCCTGACCACGATGGCCCTGGTCTCGATCGGCGTCATCTTCTTCATGTTGTTGCTGGTTTACCGCTCCATCGTGACGACGATCCTGTGTCTGGTCATCGTCGGTATCGAACTCTTTGCCGCCTCAGGTGTCACGGCCACCTTTGGCAATCTCAACATCATCGGCCTTACGCCTTACGCCACCAGCATGATCACCTTGCTCGCCATCGCCGCGTCGACGGACTACGTCATCTTCCTATTGGGGCGCTATCACGAAGCCCGCTCCATCGGACAGGATCGCGAACTGGCCTTCTATACGGCCTATCGAGGCGTCTCGCACGTCATCCTGGGCTCAGGCCTGACCATCGCGGGCGCCTTACTGTGCCTGACCGCAACCCGGCTGCCCTATTTCCAGACCATGGGATTACCGTGTGCGATAGCCCTGCTGGTCATCGTCTTCGCAGCGCTGACCCTGGCCCCAGCGATTTTGGTGATCGGCTCCAAGTTCGGCCTGTTCGACCCGAAACGTGAACTCTCGACCCGCAACTGGCGCAAGATCGGCACTGTTGTGGTGCGCTGGCCCAAACCCATTATCGTCGTCACCTGCGCAATCGCGGTTATCGGCTTCATCGCCCTGATGACCTATGTCCCGCAGTACAACGATCAGAAATACACCCCAGCCGACATGCCCGCTAACGTCGCGTACGCGGCGGCCGACCGGCATTTCACCCAAGCCCGCATGAACCCGGAATTACTGATGGTCGAATCCGACCACGATCTGCGCAACCCCTCTGACATGCTCGTCATCGACAGGATCGCCAAGAGCATCTTCCACCTGCGCGGCATCGAACGAGTCCAGACCATCACCAGACCGCTGGGGGCGCCGATCGAGCACAGTTCCATCCCATTCCAGATCGCGATGCAGAACTCCGCAACACTGCAGACGGCCAAGATTCAGAACGACAACACGGCTCAAATGCTGGAGCAGGCCGACGAGTTGACCAAGACCATCGCCAACATGGAACACATGTACAGCATCCTGCAACAGGTCACCGCCACCACCCACGACTTGGCTGGTGCTACGCACCAAATCCAGGCCGATACCAACGAGTTGAGAGATAACATCGCCGATTTCGACGACTTCTTCAGACCGATTCGCAACTACTTCTATTGGGAGCCACACTGTTTCGACATCCCAGTGTGCTGGTCAATTAGATCGGTGTTCGACACCCTTGATGGTGTCGACAAAGTGACCGACGACCTTGGCTCAGTCGTCAACTCCACCGACAAGTTGGATGCGCTCATGCCGCAGGTGCTGGCGACTCTCCCGCCGACCATCGCATCGATGAAAACGATGCGTGACTTCATGGTGTCAACGCACAGCACGATGGCCGGCATCCAGGCCCACATGCAGGAGAACGCTGACGGATCGACGCTCATGGGCCAGTACTTCGACGAAGCCAAAAACGATGACTCCTTTTACCTTCCGCCCGAAGTCTTCCAGAACCCTGACTTCCAACGCGGCCTGAAGATGTTCGTCTCGCCGGACGGTAAAGCTGTGCGGTTCATCATCACCCACCAAGGAGACCCCGCCTCGGTGGAAGGTATCCAGCACGTCGCGGGAATCAAAGACGCCGTCGCCGATGCCATCAAGGGAACTCCGCTGGAGAGCTCGAAGGTCTCGCTGGCCGGCACCGGATCGATGTACAGCGAGATGCAGGACGGCGTCATCTTCGACTTGCTGATCGCCGGCATCTCCGCGCTCTTCCTGTTTTTCGCGATCATGCTGGTCTTCACGCGCAGCGTG
>JAVXWV010000471.1:0-9149 GCA_032230775.1 Mycobacterium sp.
AGAAACAGATTCGCCGGTCTATCGACGACTGCTAGACCGGCTATCACGAGAGAGTGCAACTATGCGAATGAAACTGATCCACATCACCCCGATGCTGGCGGCGGGCGCTGCTGCGGTGGCCATCGCCGCGGCACCAACTGCCGCGGCCGCGTCGGCGGCGACACAGTTGGCCGCCCCGTCAACGGCAGTGACGAGCCAGGTTGTCCCCGCCGCCTTCCACGGCGGCGGCGGCCACGGCGGCGGCTTCCACGGCGGCGGCTTCCACGGCGGTTACGGTGGCTTCCACGGTGATCGCGGCGGCTGGGGCTGGCCATGGGGGTGGGACCGGCGCTGGTAGCGGTCGATGACGATGGCGGAAGCGGTATCATCACCAGATATCGCTTCCGCCATTATTTTTGGTGCAGTCCGGGGCGTGGGGCCGAGCCGGCGCATCGCCGCGGGTGCCTACTGTAGAAGCCACCCGGTGCCGATCACTGTCACGCCCCGGGCGTGGGATGACACAGGCGTCGCACAACCGGAATCCCCGGCGCCGCTATGGAATCCGCGGGGGTACGGCAACAACGCCTGGGGCCACGTGAAAGGGTTCGCGAGATAGGGGATTCGACACAAGGCGCCGTTGTTCGCGTGTGGTCCTCAATAGCGAAACATCACTTCCAGTCACGATGCCATTGCGCGATGCCGTGCGCCGACGCTACGGGGTGATGCTGCTGACAACATCGTCTCGGAAGTGTGAATCAAATTGCGCTGTTTGAATGTGCAAACGTCGTCTCCGGCTCCGGCGTTCATCTCACAGATCCTTGTCGCGCATGTGAGCCCACAATTCGCACCGGCGCTGAGCCCACTCGACGGTCCATCCAGTACATGCTGCGCTTGCCAGCGTGATCATCCATATCATCGTGCGGCCCCAATCGCTCGCGTTGTGGCCAATAGTCGCGCGCTAGCAAACGAATGTCGTCACAGCTGACATCCAAATAGTGCCCCCGCCAGCTGGGATCTGTGCCCTCCAGCCAGCGGGTAAGGAGCTACGCTCCGCTCTACCGCACAGGCATCACACGCCGTGGGTCTGCACGGCTATGCTGAGTTTGCGCGTCTGGTTGAAGTCCGCCGAAGAGCGATACGAGTTTCTAGTGACGCAGAGGCAGTTGCGGCGACCTGGCTCGGCGTGGATGCCGGGCCGCATTTTCGCGGGCAGCGGCTCCGACGCCGGATTTGGCCCGCGGACCATACGCCTGCGTGTGCTCGCGTTGTTGACTCGCACGAAAGCCCCGTCCCTTGTGCTGGGCATCGCGGTGGCGGCGTCTTTCATGGTGGCCGAGACGTTTGTCGTGTGTTCGCTCAATGTGGTTACTGGCACAACCGGCCGCTTCGGCACACTTTTCCTGCTGGGCATTCTGGTGGTTTCGATGGTGTGGGGACTCGGCTTGTCGATGACGATGTCGGTCGCCAGCGCCATTGCCTTTGCTTACTTCCGCAATTGGCCGACCGCCCAGTTTGCCCCGTTCCAACCCGAGAATTTGATGGTGGTTGGTGTCTTCGTTGTGCTGGCGTTGGTGGCCAACGCACTCGCAGGCCTGGCTCGGGTGGGCGAGAGGTTCTTCGACCTGTCACCAGACCTGCTGTGCATCATGGACCCGGAAAGGATCATCCGGGTCAACCCCGCCTTCAGGCAGACACTCGGTTACTCCGTTGACGATTCGTGCGGACGGCCTTATCTCGATGTGGTCGTTCCCGAGGATCGAGACTACGTGCGTGGATTGCTTGAACAGCTAGTCGGCAGTGCAGAGCCGGTTCGTTTCGAGAATCGCGTGATCTGCAGCGACGGCTCACAGCGTTGGGTCGAGTGGAGCGTCGTGTGGCATCGGGGACTGTTCTACGCCGTTGGCCGCGACGTGACCGTACGCCGCCACGAGCAAGACGAATTGCACCAAGCACAGGCCGTGGCCGAGTCAAGCCGCGACAGGCTAAGGGAGCTCGCTGAACAGCAGGCCGGGTTGAGGCGGGTGGCAACCTTAGTTGCACGCGGGGCGAGCCCGTCGGACCTATTCGCGGCAGTGGCCGACGAGATGGCGGAGTGCCTGCATGCGGGTAATTCATCCATCAACCGCTTCGAAGGTGACGAGGTCGTCGTCCTCGCCCTCTCCCACCTTGAGCCGGAGGTCAAGAAAAAGCTGGTTACCAGCACCCGCCATCCGTTGGAAGGCGACAACATCGCAACGAGGGTGTTGCACACCCGCGGCGCCGCACGATTGGACGACTCAGAGTTACAAAGCGCTCCGGGCTCCATCGCCGCACACCTTCGTGAGATGGGCCTCCGTTGCACGGTGGCGGTGCCGATTGTCGTCGAGGGACACGTGTGGGGAATGGCGGCCGTCGGCTCGTCGGCACCTGAGCCGTTGCCGGCGGACACCGAGACGCGCATCGGTGACTTCGCCGACCTTGTCGCAACGTCAATCGCCAACGCCGCGACACGCGCCGATCTACAGGCGAGCCGCGACGAGCTGGGTGTGCTCGCCGATCAGCAGGCCGCGTTGCGACGGGTCGCGACATTGGTAGCGCGGGGGGTCAACCCATCCGAGGTGTTCTGCGCGGTCGCCGACGAGATGGCTCGATGCCTGCATGTGGGCCACGCGACGGTTTCTCAGTACGACGCCGATGATGCACTCATCCCTCTCGCCGTTTATCACGGGGGCAGATTGCAGCAGCTGCCCGACGGCCTGCGCCTGGTGTTGGATGGCGACAACGTCGCGACGAGAATGTTCCGAACCAGCGACGCGGCCCGGATGGACAGTCACGAAAACGCTCCCGGTACGCATGCCGCCCGCATACGTGAGCTCGGCATCCAGTCGGCAGTGGGAGTCCCGATCACTGTGGACGGCCGGGTATGGGGCGCAGCCATCGTTGGCTCGCAACGGTCCGAGCCCATGCCATCGGACACCGAGGCACGGGTTGGCGACTTCGCCGACCTTGTCGCGACCGCGATCGCCAACGCTGCCACCCGTGCCGAACTCATCGCCTCACGCGCCCGCATTGTCGCGGCCGCCGACGATGCCCGCCGCCGCCTGGAGCGCGACCTGCACGACGGCGCCCAACAACGGCTGGTATCGCTCGGACTGCAAACGCGGCTGGCAGAAGCGTCGGTGCCGCCGCAACTGGATAGCCTTAAAACCCAACTGTCTCAAGTTGTTTCGGGTTTGACGGACATCTCAACAGACCTGCAGGAGATCTCGCGTGGAATCCATCCCGCGATCCTGTCCAAGGGCGGACTCGGTCCCGCGCTCAAGACGCTGGCCCGCCGCTGCCCAGTCGCCGTTTCCCTCGACCTCAAGATCGACCGACACTTGCCTGACTCCATCGAAGTCGGCGCGTACTACATCGTGGCCGAGGCGTTGACCAACACGGCCAAGCATTCCCGCGCTTCCCAGGTGGACGTGTGTGCAGAAGCCAAGGATGGCAACCTCTACCTGTCGATTCGCGACGACGGAATCGGGGGCGCCGAGTTCGCCAAGGGGTCAGGACTTATCGGGCTCAAAGACCGAGCGGAGGCCCTCCGCGGACGGATGAGGATTGAGAGCCCAGCCGGAAATGGGACATCGCTTCACATCAGCATCCCACTCGATACTTCGTGAGACTCGCATCCCCACAAGATGTCTCAGAAGGGCCGATCCACACCGGGGATACGCGGCGTCCGGAGTTGCTGCGGATGTGTATCGCTGTGTTACGCGACGTGACTACCGCGTGACCTCCGCCGGACACGTTAAGTCAGGCGCCGGTGGTCAGCGGGAGTCGTCCGGTGCGGCGGGAATGGTGAGCGTGAAAGTGGCTCCGCCGCCAGGCGTCTCCGCGACGGTAATGTGCCCTCGGTGGGCGTGCGCGATTTCTCGCACGAGTGCCAAGCCGATGCCGTAGCGCGGGCGATCCCCGGCGGCAGTGTGGGTCTTTCCACGCGAGAAGCGGTTGAACAACGATTCCATGGCGCCTGGGTCGATGCCCACGCCGTCGTCACGCACATCGATGAGGATGTGCTCATGGTGCCGTCTTAGGGCGATCGCAATCGTTCCGCCGCGGTGCTCGTGCGCGAGGGCGTTGTCGACGAGGGAGGTAATCGCACGACGAAGCGCCGAACCCGACCCGACAACGACGAAATCTCCTACGGGCAAGCGGCCATTCGTTTCGAGGATGAGGTTCACGCCAGCCGTTTCGGCGTGCTGAGTCATGCTCTCGCAGGCCGCATGCACCACTGTGGCGAGATCGACGCGCTCTTGCGGAGCGTTGTCTGACGTCATAGATGCTGAGGCCAGCAGGTCCTCGATCACCTCACCGAGCGCGCGTGTGTCGGATGCGAGCGCATCGATCTGTTCCTTGGTCTGTTTGGCATCGCCATCGTCGAAGCGGCGGGCTAGTAACTGGATGCGGGTGTGCAGCACCGTCAGTGGGGCGCGAAGTTCGTGCGATGCGTCAGCGACGAATCGTCGTTGCAGGGCTAGGGCCTCGGCAAGGGGGCGGATGGACCTTCGGCTGAGCAGAGCGACCACGGCGATGGAGGCCACGATACCGGCCAGTTCGGCGACACCCAGCGCGAGTAGCAGACGACTCCGCCCGGCCTTATGCGGTCCCAGATCGAGTAGTGCAACCACTCTGCCCTCGGGCTTGTCGACGACGTCCACGCGGTAAGGGGCGCCGTCGATTTGAACTTCGGAGAATCCGGCCGGACGCGCCAGCAACTCGGCCGTCGGAATTCCGTCGGCGCTGGCCTGCACCTTCCCCGCCAAGTTGCGCAGCACCAGGATCATTCCCGGCGGCGGATCGGTCACGTCGTCGGCCGCCAAAGCCACGGACGACAGTTGGGACTTGATCTGCTGCTCCTGTACGCGGACGTCGACGAAATACACCACCGCCCCGACCACCAGTAGGACTGCGGCAAGCGCCATGGAAGCCTGCACAGCGGCGATCCGGCCCCCACGGTGAACGACACTGAGATCACTGTCCGGCGTCATTTGGCTCCCAGGCGGTAGCCGGTGCCGCGCACCGTGTGGACGACGTCCCTACCCAACTTGCGTCGCAGGTAATGGACATACGTGTCGACGGCGCTGAGCGAGTCGACGCCATCGAATACCGCATCGAGCAGTTGACCGCGGGTGAATACCTGCCGCGGAGCGCTCATTAGGACCGCGAGAAGCGCCGCCTCGCGCTCTGATAGGTCGACAGCATCACCAACGGCGGTGCTACCGCTGACTTTGCGCGTCAACCGGTCCAGGCAGAGTCCGCCGACGCGCAGGGTCGAGCGACCGTCGGGTCGGCGCAGCAATGCCCGCACTCGGGCGAGCAGTTCAGGTACCTCGAATGGTTTGACCAGATAGTCCTGTGCGCCGGAGTCGAGGCCTTCGACTCGATCCGCGACCGACCCCCGCGCGGTGAGCAGCAATGCCGGAGTGGCGATGCCCCGCGATCGGAGCACGGCGACCAGCTCGGAACCGTCCATGACCGGCAATCCGCGATCGACGATCATGGCGTCATAACTGCCGGTGAGGCCACGGTGCAGCCCTTGCTGGCCATCGTGCGCGACGTCGACGAGGTAGCCCTCGTTGCTGAACAGGTCGGCGAGCATCTCGCTGAGTGCACGGTCGTCCTCGACAATCAGCAATGTCGGCGCTGGGCGTCGCTCGGCCACCCACAGAGCCTGCCACGCTACTTCTTCGAGGGCTGTAAGAAACCGGTGTCAGCCTTCGATACATGAACTCACCCCGTCTGGGCTTCCGCCGCGCGGCAGTCACCTCGTGGGCGTTGGTCGGCGTGGGCATGGCGGGCGTCGCAGGCACTTCGGCTCTTGCCTACAGGGATACCGTCAAGCCGGCGGTGGCAGACGTCGGTGCCGATGCGGCCATCCCTGCACCCGAGGAACTTGTCCCCTCCCCCGCCGATGACCTTCCATCCGCGCCAGACGTCATGACGACGGCAGAGGTCCCGCCGCCCATCCCGGCGACAACCCCGCCACCCGCTGCGGAATACACCCCGCAGACGACCGTCGAGCAGGCCCCGGCATCGACATACACCCCCACGCCTGAATACACGCCCCAATACACGTCCGAACCAACCATCGAGCAGTCCCCGCCCGTCACCCATCAAGCACCCGCAAGCCAGGCCCAAGCTCCCCCGACAACCAAGCGGCGCAACCTCACCCCGACGACGGTAAGGGCGCCGAACTACTCCCCACACGTGACGATTTCGCGCGGCTCGTGACTGTCGTCCCCGAGCAACTCACTGACTCTGACGCTGCCACCGCGACAACGCAGTGGCAACGTTGGAGCACCACCATGCAGATCGTCGTCACCGACCCCGATGCGCTGGCCGTCGCCCGCCGGGAAGTGGACGCCGAACTCGACACCATTGAGGCTGCCGCATCGCGATTCCGGCCCGATTCCGAAATCAACGCACTCGCAGCGTCGGCCGGACGGCGGACTCACGTCAGTGAGCTACTGGCGGACCTGCTCGGCGCCGCGCTCACGGCGGCCCGCCAGACCGACGGCGATGTCGATCCCACGATCGGAGCCACACTGATCGCCCTCGGATACGACCGCGACATCGCCATGCTCGATCACACCCATCGAGTCACCGCGTCGATCAGCGTTCCGGCGACATGGTCCATGATCACCCTCGAGGATCGCATCGTGACCGTGCCGCCCGGCATTCTGCTCGACCTCGGAGCGACGGCCAAGGCGATCGCCGCGGACCGTTGCGCCGATCGTGTACATAGGGCCACCGACAGCGGCGTGCTCATCAACCTGGGTGGTGACATCGCCACGGCGGGACCGGCGCCTGACGGTGGCTGGCAGGTACTGATCCACGATGACGTCGACGATCCGGCAGGTTTGGTGGCCCTTCCGTCAGGGGCCGCGCTGGCCACGTCGAGCACGATTCGCCGTCGGTGGCGCCGCGGTGCGGATTTCGTCCACCACATCGTCGACCCACACACAGGGTGGTCTGCGGATACGGTGTGGCGCACGGTAAGCGTCGCCGGGCAAACCTGCCTGGCCGCCAACACAGTGAGCACTGCTGCGATCATCCGCGGCTGGCGGGCGCTGGATTGGATTCGCGCACTTGGCATTCCTGCGCGACTGGTGGACAGCGAGCGAAACGTCCACACCCTCTGCGGGTGGCCGGCCGACGCTAACGGAGTTCGGCAGTGATCGATCAGGCGCTGTGGGCGCTGGGTCGCGGTAGCGGCGTGACGGCGCTTGCCTTCATGACCGTCGCGCTCTTTCTGGGTATCGCCACGCGGTCGGGGCGTCCGCTGGTCGTGTTGCCGAGATTCGCCGTCGCCGATGTCCATCGCTTCGCTTCGCTGGCTGGAACGCTCCTCGTGGTCCTGCACATGGTGCTGCTGTTCTTGGACCCCTACGCGCAGCTGCGCTTCGTCGATTTCGTCGTGCCGTTCCTTGGCGCCTACCGGCCACTCTGGCTCGGGTTGGGGACGCTCGTCTTCGACATGCTCGCGGTGGTAATCGTTACCAGCCTGCTGCGCCACCGGCTTGGGGTGCGGGCCTTCCACACGGTGCACTGGGCGACCTACGCCTTGTGGCCGATAGCCATGGCGCACGCACTCGGAAACGGGACCGACGCCGGCCACGCCTGGTTCCTGCTGTTCGCCGGCTGTTGCGCGGTCACGGTGTGCGGCGCGCTGGTGTGGCGGGTGCACGCCAACTACACCGAGTACGCCGGCACCCGAACATCGGGGCGCCCATGACGACATCACGACGCGCCCGCACTCCGGAACCGCCGACTACTCAGCGGTTGTTCGCCGCGAACGGCCCGGGCCTGGTCGAACACCAACAGCGGTTCGGATCCTTGCCCGAATCAGCCGGAACGACACTGGTGCCGGTGCTCGATCGGTCCGGACTAACCGGGCGCGGTGGCGCCGGTTTCCCCACTGGCCGCAAGATCGCATCGGTCACCCGGCGCAAAGCCGTGGTGATCGGCAACGGGGCCGACGGCGAGCCACTCAGCCACAAAGACGCCGAACTGCTCTCCCGCGCACCACATCTCGTACTCGACGGTCTAACGGTCGTCGCCGCAGCAGTGTCGGCTGACAAAGTCGTCATGTACGTTCCGTCCCGCGCGGTGCCGACGATCAAGACTGCCCTCAGCGAGCGAAGATCGGCGAAGGTGGATCGTCACCGGGTCACCGTCGTCGCAGCCCCCGACGGATTCGTCGCAGGAGAGGAATCCGCTGTCGTGAGGCGGGTCGAGGGCGGCCCGGCTCTACCCCGCGACCGGACCGTACCTTCCTCAATATCCGGGGTGCGCGGACGCCCCACAGTGGTCAACAACGTCGAAACGCTCGCCCACATCGCGCTGATTACCCGGTACGGATCTCGCTGGTTCAAATCGGTTGGCGATCCCTCCGAGCCGGGGACCATGCTCGTCACTTTGACGGGCCGACCAACGACGGGCTCGGTCTTGGAAGTGCCGACGGGAACGCGATTGACCGACCTCGTCGGGCACCCCGGTGTCACCGACTCCCGCGCGCTTCGCGCCGTACTGCTGGGCGGATACCACGGCAGTTGGATTCCCGGCGCAATGCTCACCGACGCCCGCCTGTCACGTGCCGGCCTGGCCCACCTCGGCGCCAGCCCCGGTGCCGGCATCATCGACGTGCTACCCGCCGACCAGTGTGGACTCGCCCGCACCGCAGACATTCTCGACTACCTCGCTGGGCAGAGCGCGCGTCAATGCGGGCCGTGTCTCAACGGCTTGCCCCAATTGGCCCGGCTCTTCGACGATCTCGCCTACGGCCGCGTCGACGAGCGACTCCTCGAGGAGGTGAGCCGGATGATCGACGTCATCGACGGCCGGGGCTCGTGTCGCCACCCCGACGGCACCGCCCGCCTGGCCCGCAGTGCCCTCGACACGTTCGCCTCCGACATCGAGCACCATCGCCACGGCCGATGCGAAGGCACCCTGGCGCCGATGCACGCCACCGGGCGTCCACCACAACACATCTCGGGAACACGATGAGAAACCCATCCAAACCAGCCACGCGACTGCACATCGACTGGACGCGCTGTCACGGCCGCGGGCTGTGCACCGAACTCCTGCCACGTCTGCTTGGCCGCGACGACTGGGGCTACCCCATCGCTCGCGATGGCTCCCGC
>JAVXWV010000512.1:0-3116 GCA_032230775.1 Mycobacterium sp.
GCCACCGCGATCACCGCGATCGCCCACCACACGTACGAACCGCCTGCGAGCTGGCGCCACAGCGAAGCTGCGGTCTCGTGGTGCTCAGGCATCAGCGTGATCGGCGTCCACACCATCAACGCGATGCCTGCCGCGGTGACGGCGGCCAGCGCCACATTCCGCAGCCGATATGCCACCACTGTGGTGACCAAGAGTGTGGGCAGCACCCAGACCCAATGGTGCGACCACGAGACCGGCGACACCACGAGGCCGAACATCGCCACGCAGATCAGCGCAAGCACAGGTTGGCTGAAGTCAGATGTCGCCGGCCGAGCGGCTCCGGCCTTCAATACCCGACGCCCCGCCCAAACCGTCAACCCCAGCACCGCGAAACAGGCCAACGTCCACAGCACGAACCGCTCGCCCTCGCCGAGTCCGAGCCGGGCAAGCGCGCCCGCGATGTTCTGGTTGGTGTTCAGCGTCGCGGTGCCGATCCGGTCGGTGTTGCGCACGGTATCGGTCCAGTACTCCACGGAGTCGCGCCACGCGAACGCGAAGCCGGCCAGCGTGGCCACCACCGTCGACGCCGCGGTTACCAGCAGTGCACGGGTATCGCGGCGCAGCAGGAAGTACAGCAGGAACACCGCGGGGGTCAGCTTGAGGGCGATCGCGATGCCAAGCAGCACGCCGCGCGGCCACGGCGTCTTGCGGGGCACGCAGTCGGCGATGACCAGGGTCATCAGTACGACGTTGATCTGGCCGAAGTCGAAGTTCGACCGGATGGGTTCCAGGTAGATCACCGCGGGCGCCACAATCGCGACCGCCAGCCAGCATCGCCGCAGCCACGCCGGTTCGGTAGTGACGGAAGTCTGTGGCCACACGTCCAGGCCCGTCAGCACGATCACTGTCGACACGATGAGCAGCACCAGGGTGGTCAGCGTGATCGCGACGCTCGCCACGTTGAGCGGCAGCCACGCGAACGGCGAGAACGCGACCGCGGCCAGCGGCGGGTAGGTGAACGGCAGGTCCAGGCCGGCGCGGGTGTGGAACATCGCACCGTCGGCATACAGCGGTCGGTCGTCGAGCCAGGCCCGGCCGCCCATCCGGTAGACCTCGATATCGATGCGGTACGGGATGTGGCCGAGCAGGCGCCAGCCCGCCCAGGCCAACGCCGCCACGGTGAGCAGCTGAAACAGCCGCCACGCGAGCGTTGGCCCCCAACCAGCCCCGCCGGGCGACCGCCAAGTACTCATGTCGCAGACCAGACTATCGGGGCGTTCCGGCGAGTCGGAGGGTATCCGTGCCATGACACGCGCAGGTCGGCGTAAGTTTTCTCCGTGTTCGACGCACTCAAGTTCGATCTGAAGTTCGACTTGGCAATCCCGCCGCAGCGTTTGCCGCTGTTGTGGTGCCTGATCGCCTTCCTCCTGACGTTCTTTGTGACCCGCACGATCGTGCGGTACATCCGTGCGCATGCCAACAGCGATGCGCCTCGGAAGTGGTGGCAGCCCCGCAACATCGGCCATGGCTCGCTACACATCCACCACGTGGTTATCGGTGTGATCTTGGTCATGGTCTCCGGGGTGACGATGGTGACATTGGCGGTCGATGGGGGAGTACCCGAATTCACGGCGGCGGCAATCTTTTTCGGGATCGGGGCGGCGCTGGTCCTCGATGAGTTCGCCCTGATCCTTCATCTCGAGGATGTGTACTGGTCTGAGGACGGCCGCACTTCGGTGGACGCGGTATTCGCCGCGGTGGCGGTGGCGGGGCTGCTCATCCTTGGCCTGAACCCGCTGTCGTTCTTCGATGTCGACATCTGGCGCGATGACCACTCCATCGGGGCGCGCGCGACGGTGATTGCGATCGCGGTCGTGACGTTGGTGCTGGCGGTGATTGTGCTGCTCAAGGGCAAGGTGTGGACGGGGCTGGTCGGCATGTTCATCACCCCGCTGTTGATCGTCGGTGCGATCCGGCTGTCGCGGCCGCACGCGCCGTGGGCCCGGTGGCGGTACAGCGATCGGCCCAAGAGGATGCACAGGGCCCTCGAGCGGGAACGCAAGCAGCGCAGACCCGTCGTTCAGGCGAAGCTGTGGCTGCAGCACGTGATCGCAGGGGAGCCGCACTTTCCCGACGACTACGAAGTCGATCAGCAGCTGGATCGCGAGATTCACGCAGCCCCTGCGCCGCCGGAACGGACGGCGGCCGGCGTGTGAAGTACTTCTACGACACCGAGTTCATCGACAACGGCCACACCATCGAGTTGATCTCGATCGGTGTGGCTGCCGAGGACGGCCGCGAATATTACGCCATCTCAACCGAATTCAACCCGGAGCGCGCTGGCAGCTGGGTACGCAAGCACGTGCTGCCCAAGTTGCCTTCGCCGTCGTCGCAGCTGTGGCGTTCGCGCCGCCAGATCAGGTCGGAGCTGGAGGACTTCTTCGGCGTCGACGGCGACGAGACGATCGAGCTGTGGGCGTGGGTCGGCGCATACGACCATGTGGTGCTGTGCCAGTTGTGGGGGCCGATGACCGATCTACCGCCCGCGATCCCTCGCTTCACCCGCGAGTTGCGGCAGTTCTGGGAGGAGCGCGGATCGCCGAGGATGCCGCCGCGGCCGCGCGACGCCCATGACGCACTGGTCGATGCCCGGCACAACTTGCTGCGGTTTCAGCTGATGACGTCCGGGTCGAGAAGCGAGTAGTGCCTGCGCACGTGTGAAAACCAGGTATCGGCGCCCGTTACCATGAACAGGTGAACTGGACCGTCGACGTACCCATCGACCAGCTCCCGCCGCTGCCTCCGCTGCCCGAGGAGCTGCGGCAGCGGCTGGACGCCGCCCTTGCCAAGCCGGCGGCACAGCAGCCCAGCTGGGATCCCGAATCGGCCAGGGTGATGCGGACCGTCCTCGAGAGTGTTCCGCCGGTGACAGTGGCCGCGGAGATCGAGCGGCTCAAGGGCCAGCTGGCCGATGTCGCCCGGGGTGAGGCGTTCCTGTTGCAGGGCGGCGACTGCGCGGAGACATTCGTTGACAACACCGAACCGCACATCCGGGGCAACATTCGGACCCTGTTGCAGATGGCCGTGGTGCTGACCTACGGCGCCAGCATGCCGGTGGTCAAGGTGGCGCGCATCGC
>JAVXWV010000590.1:0-2801 GCA_032230775.1 Mycobacterium sp.
CTCGGTCTGAGGGAAGCGGGGATTGCCGACGTCCGCTTCGACGATGCCACCCCGATCGACGCCAACGTCGTGGTGGGCGGCCGATCACTGGTACGAGAACGCGATCTCTGGTTGGCCGTCGCTCAGCTGGCTGCCGCGCGGGCGGCACTGGAGTGGACGGTGCTCTACGTCGAGCAACGCAAGGTGTTCGGCACCAGACTGATCGACTTCGACAACACCCGTGTGCGGCTCGAGGCGGCCACCCAGCAATGCTGCGCAGCCCAAGCGTGGGTAGCTCGATGTCTCAGCCGGAGCGAGGCGGGCACGCTCACCGATGACGACTCGGTGACCGCTCGGCGAGTGGCTGCCCAGATTCACGCGCACGGAGTCGATCTCGGTCTGCAACTGCATGGCGGGTACGGCTACATGAGCGAGTACCCGATAGCTCAGGCCTATGCGGACGCGGGATTTCTGACGGCGCTCAATGCCAGCGAAGGTGCGCTGGCGCGCGCCGGCTGACGTTCGCTAGACGCCGCGGAATATCGGAGCTCGGCGCTCGCGGAAGGCGGCAATGCCCTCGAGCAGGTCGTCGGAGGCCAGGGTCTGTTCCTCGTAGGCGAACGACAGGTCCAGAACTTCGCCGGCTCGCTGCTCGGTCACCCGGTTCAGTGCGCGCTTGGTGCCCTGCACTGCCAACGGTGCCAGTGCGGCAATCGATTCGGCGATGCTCACCGCGGCGTCCCGTACGTCTGCGGGGTCGTCGACCAAGTCGGTCACCATGCCCAAGGCGAATGCGGCTTCTGCGGTCAGGGGTTCACCGGTCAGGAGGTGTCGGCGGGCACGCAGCATCCCCGCCGCAGCCGGCCACACCACGCAGCCACCGTCGCCGGCGACCAGGCCCAACTTCACGTGGGTGTCGGCGAGGTATGCGGACTTCGCGGCGACGACGGCGTCACACGACAACGCCACGGTGGCCCCCAGCCCAATCGCGGGACCCTGGACGGCGGCGACGATCGGCTGCGGCAGGTTGAAGAACGCCGACATCAGCCGACGCCCGTCGGTGACGATGGCCCGGCGCTCCGCACCGTCGCGGTGTGCGGCTTCCATGAGCTCGAAGTCTCCGCCGGCGGAGAACGCCTTGCCCTGCGAGGACAGGACTACGGCTCGCACCGAACCGTCGTCGGACAGCGTGTGTAGCGCACTGGTGAGTTCGCGATGCAGAACCGCATCGACGCGGTTGGCCAGCTCTGGCCGGATCAGGGCGATCTCACGCACATGCTCGCTGATGGTGCGGATGTCCAGGGCGGCGTAGCTGGCTGAATCGGTTGTGGTCACGACTGTCCCTTCGCTTGCGATGCAATTGCTCCGCGAACGCCCGTCGACGTCGTTCTGGAGTAGATCAGCGACCCGTCCACGGGTACGTCCTTCGCGTCGGCCCTGCGCACGGGCGAACCAAGATGCCTTGTCCACGATGGCAATCCCGCCGCCACGTGCTGACGATCCGGGGCCGCCGCGCCGCCGGCGTACGATTCGCCCGGGGATCGGAGTATGATAACGTACGTTTACATTAGCACTCGTTGCCGGTGCCCGAGGCCGAGACGCCGTGTCACCGCACTCGAACAGGGGGACCACGCCCGATGCGGCGCTCCATATTCACCGCCGAGCACGACGAGTTTCGCCGGGCCGTGCGAACCTTCCTCACCGATTGCGTGGTGCCGGACTATCAGCAGTGGCAGCAACGTGGCCGCCCGCCGCGCGAATTCTGGCGCCGCGCCGCCGCCATCGGCATCCTGGGGATCGGCGTACCCCCCGAACTGGGTGGGCTGGACGGGTCGACGTTTCGGCACAGTGCCGTGGTCAGCGAGGAGAGTCAGCGCCTCGGGCTGGCGCTCGGCGGCGTGCGGGTGCACACCGACATCTGCATGCCGTACTTCCTTCGGTTCGGCAGCCCGGAGCAGAAGCAGCGCTGGGTTCCTCGCCTGACGCGCGGTGACGGCGTGGTGGCGCTCGCGCTGTCGGAACCGGGCGCGGGTTCGGACCTCAAGGCGATGTCGACGACGGCACGACGCGACGGGGACGCCTTCGTCGTCAACGGCGCCAAGACGTTCATCTCCAACGGCGCGGCGGCGGACTTGGTCGTCCTGGCGGTCAAGACCCGTCCGGAGGCCGGCAAACGCGGCATCAGCCTGCTCGTCGTCGAGACCGACACCGAGGGATTCGAGCGCGGCCGCAGTCTGAAGAAGCTGGGCTTGCACGCCCAGGACCTGGCCGAGCTCGCCTTCACCGACATGAGGGTTCCCGTCGAGAACCTCCTCGGTACCGAGAATCAGGGGTTCGACTACCTGACGTCCAATCTCGCCCAGGAACGCGTCTCCATCGCCATGAGCTCGCAGGCCGCGGCCGTGGCGGCACTCGAGGAAACCGAACGCGCGTTGTCCGGCGAACGGCTAGGACAGGTCGCCAAGTTCGAACTTGCCGATCGCACGTCGGAGATCGCCGCCGGCCAGGCGCTGATCGACCGGGCGATCCTGGGAGTCGAGGATGACACCCTGACCCCGGCAGATGCCGCCATCGCCAAGCTGTACTGCACCGAACTGCAAGGCCGCGTACTGGATTCGTGCCTGCGAGTGCTCGGGCCACGGCACTATCGCGGCTCGTCTCTCGTCGGGCGGGGCTATCTGGATGGCCGAGTCACCCGCATCTTCGGCGGCTCCAGCGAGATCATGAAGATCATCATCGCCCAGGACCGCGGATGGTGAGCCCCGAAGGCGAGCTTCGGTCGCGATTCCTCCGGGTCCGATGGCATTCCGATCGCCCGAAGC